>DATHXP010000068.1:0-5538 GCA_035459605.1 Halomonas sp.
TGGTTAGAATGCCGGCCTGTCACGCCGGAGGTCGCGGGTTCGAGTCCCGTCCAGTCCGCCATCATGCAGTTCCCGGTGGCGAAGCAAGTCAACGCAGTCGCATGGGTGATTAGCTCAGTTGGTTAGAGCACCAGCCTCACATGCTGGGGGTCACTGGTTCGAATCCGGTATCACCCACCATACGGACCGGTAGTTCAGCTGGTTAGAATGCCGGCCTGTCACGCCGGAGGTCGCGGGTTCGAGTCCCGTCCGGTCCGCCATCTGCACCGAATTCAAGGCCCTGCATCCATGATGCAGGGCCTTTCATATTTCCTTGGCGGCCGTGTACTTTTGCTCTCTTGTCATTACGCATTGCACTCTGCAAGCGACGCTCATACAGTTGTTTGAATCATTGTCGCAGCGAGGCACAGCAAGGTGATGACCTATCCTCATTTGTTTCGCCCCCTGACGCTTGGCCATCTCGAGCTGCCAAACCGCGTGCTGATGGGCTCCATGCACACCAATCTGGAAGAGGCCCGCCACGGCTTCGAACGGCTGGCGGCATTCTATGCCAAACGCGCCCGGGCCGGAGTGGCGCTGATCGTCACCGGCGGCATCGCGCCCAACGCCGAAGGTGCCGTCTTCCACGGCGCGGCCAGCCTGGAGCGCCAAGCGCAGGTGGCCGATCATCGCAAGGTGACCAAGGCCGTGCATGCCGAGGGCGGCCATATCTGCATGCAGATCCTGCACGCCGGCCGCTACGCTTACTCGCCGGCGCTGGTCGCGCCTTCGGCTATCCGGGCGCCGATCAACCCCCTGGCGCCGCGCGCCCTGACCGCTGAAGAGGTCGACCAGCAGATCGAGGACTATGTGCGCTGTGCCCGGCTGGCCCGCGAGGCCGGCTATGACGGCGTCGAGGTAATGGGCTCGGAAGGCTATCTGATCAATCAGTTCATCTGCCGGCGCACCAACCAGCGCGACGATGAATGGGGCGGCCGCTTCGAGAACCGCGTGCGTTTCCCGGTAGCGATCGTGAGACGCATCCGCGAAGCGCTGCCCGAGGGCTTTCTGATCATCTTCCGGCTGTCGATGATCGACCTGGTGGAGGAGGGCAGCACCTTTGATGAGGTGGTGGCCCTGGGCAGGGCCATCGAGGCGGCCGGGGCCGACGTCATCAACACCGGCATTGGCTGGCACGAGGCGCGGGTGCCGACCATCGTCACCAGCGTGCCGCGGGCGGCATTCAGCGAAGTGACGCGGCGCATGAGGGCCGAGCTTAGCGTGCCGCTGGTGGCCACCAACCGTATCAACATGCCCGCGGTCGCCGAGCGGCTGCTGGCCGAGGGCCATGCCGACATGGTGTCCATGGCGCGTCCGTTCCTGGCCGACCCGGAGTGGGTGGCCAAGGCTGCCGCAGGGCGTGACCGGGAGATCAACACCTGTATCGCCTGCAACCAGGCCTGCCTGGACCACACCTTCCAGGGCAAGCTGACCTCGTGTCTGGTCAACCCCAGGGCCTGCCATGAGACCGAGCTTACCATCGTGCCGGTTGAAGTTCCTCGGCATATTGCCGTGGTTGGCGGCGGCCCGGCGGGACTTTCGGCGGCGGTGACCGCGGCCGAGCGCGGTCATGAGGTCACGCTGTTTGAGCGTCAGGCCGAGCTTGGCGGCCAGTTCAACTATGCGCGCCGCATCCCCGGCAAGGAGGAGTTCAATGAAACGCTGCGCTACTACCGGGTCATGCTGGACAAGCACCGGGTCAGCGTGCGCCTGAACGTCGCGCCCTCGGTTGCCGAGCTTGCCCGTTTTGATGAGGTGGTGCTGGCGACCGGCGTTCGCCCTCGCCGTCTGGAGCTGCCCGGAAGCGACCATCCGAAAGTGATGTCCTATCCTGCCGCCATCATGCATCCGGAGCGGGTCGGCCCGCGGGTGGCCATCGTCGGCGCCGGCGGCATCGGCTTCGACGTGGCCGCGCTGCTGACCCATGCCGGGCATCCGGCGCTGGACATCGAGCGCTGGTGCGATGAGTGGGGCGTCGACCTGAGCGTGGCAGCGCCCGGCGGCTTGAAGGCGCCGCAGCGCCCTGAGGTGCCGCGCCAGGTCAGCGTGCTGCAGCGCAAGACCAGCAAACCCGGCAAGGGGCTCGGCAAGACCACCGGCTGGGTGCATCGAGCCTCGCTCAGGCATCGCGGGGTGGACATGCTGGCTGGCTGCGAATATGTGGGTATCGACGACGACGGCATGCATGTGCGTATTGACGCTGAGCCGCGCCTGCTGGCGGTGGATACCATCGTGGTCTGCGCGGGGCAGGAGTCGGTGCGCGATGAGCTGGATGCGCTGCGCGACGCTGGCGTTTCGACGCATGTGATTGGCGGGGCCGACAGGGCCGCCGAGCTGGATGCCAAACGCGCCATTGACCAGGGGGTGCGTCTGGCCGCATCGCTGTAGCCGCCGTCAGCTTGCGTTGAACCTTCATTAGCCCGCCGACGAAACGGATTGAGTTCTCTGTGTTCTCAATACGTACCAGCCGAGTGCGTTGAAGGCGTTGATATCGATGTCCGCCTGCGCACACTAAGCTGAAGGCAACAGCCTGCAGGCGCGCTGCCTGGAGGCGTCAAACCCACAGTCGGTTTGACTTGAGCGTGAAGGAGACTTCGATGGGTATTTTTGACCATGTACAGGATCGCTATTCGCGTACGCGCCGGGAGGAGATGAGCCTTCAGGAGTATCTGGAGCTGTGTCGGGAAAGCCCGTCGGCCTATGCCAGCGCCGCCGAGCGGATGCTGGAGGCCATCGGTGAACCCGAGGTCATTGATACGTCCAGGGACCCGCGGCTCTCGCGGATATTTTCCAACAAGCTCATCCGCCGCTACCCGGCCTTTGAAGAGTTCTATGGCATGGAAGAGGCGATCGAGCAGGTCGTGGCGTATTTCCGCCATGCGGCCCAGGGGCTTGAAGAGAAGAAGCAGATTCTCTACCTGCTGGGTCCGGTGGGCGGTGGGAAATCATCCCTGGCCGAGCGCCTGAAGTTCTTGATGGAGAGCATTCCCTTCTACGCCATCAAGGACTCACCGGTGCAGGAGTCGCCGCTGGGCCTGTTTTCGCCCGAAGAAGACGGCGAGCTGCTGGAGAAGGAGTACGGTATCCCGCGGCGCTGCCTGCGCAGCGTGATGTCGCCCTGGGCCGCCAAGCGGCTCAAGGAGTACGGCGGTGATATCTCACAGTTCAAGGTGGTCAAGCTCTACCCGTCACGTCTGAACCAGATTGCGATCTCCAAGACCGAGCCCGGCGACGAGAATAACCAGGACATCTCCTCGCTGGTGGGCAAGGTGGATATCCGCAAGCTCGAGCTCTATGCCCAGGATGATCCCGATGCGTACAGCTTCTCCGGCGGCCTGTGCCGGGCCAACCAGGGGCTGATGGACTTTGTCGAGATGTTCAAGGCGCCCATCAAGGTGCTGCATCCGCTCCTCACGGCGACCCAGGAAGGCAACTACAACCCCACCGAGGGCATGGGGGCGATCCCCTTTGACGGTATCATCCTTGCCCACTCCAACGAGAGCGAGTGGCAAACGTTTCGCAACAACCGCAATAACGAGGCCTTCCTCGACCGGGTCTATATCGTCAAAGTGCCCTATACCCTGAGGGTCAGCGAAGAGGTCAAGATTTATGAAAAGCTGCTCGAGCACTCTTCGCTCAACCAGGCGCCCTGCGCGCCGGATACGCTGAGAATGCTGGCGCAGCTGTCGGTGCTCTCGCGGCTCAAGGAGCCGGAGAACTCCAGCGTCTATTCCAAGATGCGAATCTACGACGGTGAAAACCTCAAGGACACCGACCCCAAGGCCAAGTCGATTCAGGAGTACCGCGACGCCGCCGGCGTGGACGAGGGCATGGACGGGCTCTCCACCCGCTTTGCCTTCAAGATTCTGTCCAAGGTGTTCAACTTCGACAGCGAGGAGGTGGCGGCCAACCCGGTGCACCTGCTCTATGTTCTCGAGCAGCGCCTGGAGCAGGAGCAGCTGCCCAGGGAAACGTTTGAACGCTATCTGCGCTACATCAAGGAGTATCTGGCACCGCGCTACGTGGACTTTATCGGCAAGGAAATTCAGACCGCCTACCTCGAGTCCTATTCCGAATACGGTCAAAACATCTTTGACCGCTACGTGACCTACGCCGACTTCTGGATTCAGGATCAGGACTATCGCGATCCTGAAACCGGCGAGCAGTTTGATCGCCAGTCGCTCAACGAAGAGCTTGAAAAGATAGAGAAGCCGGCGGGTATTTCCAACCCCAAGGACTTTCGTCACGAGGTGGTCAACTTTGTCCTGCGGGCCCGGGCCCAGAACCACGGCATGAACCCCAGCTGGCAGTCCTACGAGAAGCTGCGCGGCGTGATCGAGCACAAGATGTTCGCCAATACCGAGGAGCTGCTGCCGGTCATTTCTTTCAACGCCAAGGCGTCGAGCTCGGATCAGAAGAAGCACGAGGATTTCGTGGCGCGCATGGTGGAGCGCGGATACACCGAAAAGCAGGTGCGCCTGCTTTCCGAGTGGTATCTCAGGGTGCGCAAGTCGCAGTAACCCGCGCGGGCCGGCTTTGCTCGGCTCGTCGGGCCTGACGTCGGAGGTGCAATGAGCTATTTCATTGATCGACGAGCCAATGCTCGACACAAAAGCGCAGTGAATCGGCAGCGCTTTCTTGACCGCTACCGCACGCATATCAAGCGCTCGGTCGAGGAGGCGGTCAACCGCCGCTCGATCACCGACATGGAGCGCGGCGAACAAGTGTCGATCCCGGCGCGGGATATTTCCGAACCGGTCTTTCAGCACGGGCCGGGCGGCAAGCGCTCCATCGTCGCGCCCGGCAACCGCGAGTTTGCCGAGGGGGATCGCTTCCAGCGCCCCGGCGGCAGCGGTGGCGGCGATGGCAGCGGCGAGGGCGGCGCCTCGGATCAGGGCGAGGGCATGGAGGACTTTGCCTTCACGCTGACGCGCGAAGAGTTTCTGGGCTTTATCTTCGACGATCTTGAGCTGCCGCACCTGGAGCGCAAGCCCCAGGCGGACCTGGACGATGTCAAGGTGGTTCGCGCCGGTCTGAGTCGCGACGGGGTGCCGGCGCAGGTCAATATCGTGCGCTCCATGCGCGAGGCCTACGCTCGGCGTATCGCCATGCGCGCTCCCATTCGTCGCGCCCTGCAGCAGGCCAGGGAGGCGCTGGAAACGGAAGAGCGAAAAGATCCCGTGCTGCGCAATCCGGCGCGTATCGATGAGCTGAAAGCCGAGATCGAGCGCCTGGAGAAGCGTCTAGAGGCCATTCCTTTCATCGATACCTATGATTTGCGCTACAACCACCTGACCACTCAGCCGCAGCCGTCCAGCAAGGCGGTCATGTTTTGCGTGATGGATGTTTCTGGCTCCATGACCCAGGCCCACAAGGATATCGCCAAGCGCTTCTTCCTGCTTCTTTATCTGTTCCTGGAGCGCCACTACGAAAGGCTCGAGCTGGTGTTTGTGCGCCACCATACGGCGGCGAAAGAAGTCGATGAAGAGGAGTTTTTCT
>DATHXP010000069.1:0-2246 GCA_035459605.1 Halomonas sp.
GTCAATAACTTTCCGGTATCGGGGCAGGCCATGCCCGCACCGTTCATCCACGCCATCGCCCGCATCAAGCTGGCGGCGGCCACGGTCAACCACGATCTTGAGCTGCTTGATGGCGAGCGCGCCGCGGCCATTACTGATGCCGCCCGGGTAATCATCGGCGGCGATCACGACGATCAGTTTCCGGTGGATGTGTTCCAGACCGGCTCCGGCACCTCGAGCAACATGAACGTCAACGAGGTGATTGCGCATCTGGCCAGCCGCGACGGGCTTGATGTGGCAGCCAATGACCATGTCAACATGGGGCAGTCCAGCAACGACGTGATCCCTACCGCGCTGCACCTGTCGGCGGCGCTCGAGCTGACCGAGACGCTGCGCCCGGCGCTGGAGCACCTGCGTCGCAGCATCGATGCGCGGGCCGTGGAGCTTGACGATGTGGTCAAGACGGGCCGCACCCACCTGATGGACGCCATGCCGCTGCGCATGAGCCAGGAGCTCGGCGGCTGGTCGAGCCAGCTGGGCCAGGCCGTCGAGCGCTTCGACAGCGTGTTGAAACGGCTTGGCCGCCTGGCCCAGGGCGGCACCGCCGTGGGCACCGGCATCAACGCCCATCCGCTGTTCGCCGAGCGCATGGCCAAGGCGCTCAGCGAGCAGACCGGCCTGGCGCTTGAACCCAACGACAGCTTCTTTGCCAGCCTCGGGGCGCAAGATGCGGCGGTGGAGCTGTCCGGGCAGCTGCGCGGGCTGGCCTGCGTGATCATGAAGATTGCCAACGACCTGCGCTGGATGAACTCGGGGCCGCTGGCCGGGCTCGGCGAGATCGAGCTCGAGGCGCTGCAGCCCGGCAGCTCGATCATGCCGGGCAAGGTCAACCCGGTGATTCCGGAAGCCGCCGCCCAGGCCGCCGCCCAGGTCATCGGCCTCGACGCTGCGGTGACCGTCGCCGGGCAGAGCGGCAACTTCCAGCTCAACGTGATGCTGCCGCTGATCGCCAATAACCTGCTGACGTCGATGACGCTGATGAGCAATGTCTCGCATCTGCTGGCGGATCGCTGCATCGCATCCTTCCGGGTGCGCGAGGACAATCTGCGTGAGCCGCTGTCGCGCAATCCAATACTGGTGACGGCGCTGAACTCGGTGATCGGCTATGACGCCGCTGCGGCCATCGCCAAGCAGGCCTATCGCAGCGGTCGACCGATTATCGACGTGGCAGAAGAAGAAACCAGGCTGTCCCGCGAAGAGCTCGAACGGCTGCTCGACCCCGCTGCCCTGACCCGCGGCGGCCTGCCGCAATAGCCCGGCTAGGTTTCCTGCGTCCGAGTTTCGCCTTCTTCAATCGTTGCTTGGGCTTTCTCATGCTCTGCGCCGCTGGCGGTGGGGGTGTCGTGTTCGTCGCGGCGCGACGGGCGAAAGCAAAGCGTGGCCAGAATCGGGAAATGGTCGGAGCCAAAGCCCGGCAGGCGGCGCAGGCGCTTGAGCGTGAAGTGCTCGCTGACGAAGATATGATCCAGCGGCCAGCGCAGCAGCGGGTAGCCGGCGTGGAAGGTGCTGTACATGCCGCGTCCGCGGCGCGGGTCCAGCATGCCGCTGATTCGGCAGAACATCCGCGTGGTGCGCGACCAGGCCACGTCGTTGAGATCGCCTGCCACCAGGGTGGGAATGGGATCCTCATGGATGCGCTTGCCGATCAGCAGCAGCTCGGCGTCGCGCCACAGCGACTCCTCGCTCTCGTTGGGCGCCGGCGGGCGCGGATGCAGCGCGTGCAGGCGAACGGTCTCGCCGCAGGGCAGGGTCACGCCGGTAACGATGGAGGGTATATCGTCCTGGATCAGCCGCTCGACGGTCGGCGCGACCAGCGCCAGCCGTGAATAGAGATGCATGCCGTAGAGGTTGTCCTGGGGGATGCGCACGGCCTGAGGCATGTGATCGGACAGCGCCGCGTCAAGCTGCGTCTGCCACCAGGCGTCGGACTCCAGGGTCAGCACGACATCGGGATCGTTGCGTGTGATCAGCTCGATCAGGCCCGCGGCGTTGCGGTTGGGGGTCAGGACGTTGGCCACCAGCAGCGTCAGGCAGCGATCGTCGTGGCCGGGCTCGGCCTTCTTGACCTGGATCGGCCAGACGGGCGTCCAGGGCAGAATGCGGCGCGCCTGAAGAATGATGGTGGCGAGGCTGGAAGCCAGCGTGATCCAAACCCACGGCGCCTCGAGCAGCGGCACGCACAGCAGCGACACGATCGCCAGCACGGC
>DATHXP010000070.1:0-3086 GCA_035459605.1 Halomonas sp.
CCATGTACCCGCGAAAGTGGCGCGACAGAGCCCGCACCGGGAACAGATAGTGGCTGCGCGCCTCGTGCCAGACACCATCGTCGCCCAGCGCACCACCGGGAACCAGACAGTGCAGGTGCACATGCTTGCTCAGGTTCTGGCCCCAGGTGTGAAGCACGGCGCTCATGCCCATCTCGCCGCCGAGACGCCTGGGGTCACGACCGAAGGTGTGAAGGGTCTGCCAGGCGCTCTGGAACAGTAGCCGATAGATCACCTCGGGATGCAGCTGAACCCAGCCGTTGAGGGTGTGCGGCAGGGTGAATACGACGTGGTAGTAGCGCACGGGCAGGATGTTTGCCTGTTGACGCTCGGCCCACTGGTGCATGGCGCGGCCCTGACACTGCGGGCAGTGGCGATCGCGACAGCCGAAGTAGTGTGGCTGGGTGTGATCGCAGTCCGAGCACTGTAAGCGTCCGGCGATCAGCAGGATTGCGGCAAAGGCGTGATATCGGCCATTGTGAGCTGCTGCGGCAGTAGCGATCGCACCGCGTCCGGCGTCGTGGCGCGCGGCAGGTGCTCGAAGATGTGGGTCAGGTAGGTGTGGGGATCCAGGCCATTGGCCTTGGCCGTTTCCACCAGGGTATAGAGCATGGCACTGGCGTCGGCGCCCTTCGGGCTGCCAGCGAACAGCCATCCCTTCCTTCCAATGACAAAGGGGCGAATGGCGTTCTCGGTAAGATTGTTGTCGATGGCCAAGTGGCCGTCTTCCAGGTAGGTGGTGAGCTGCGGCCACAGGTTGAGCGTGTAGCGGATCGCCTCGCCCAGCTTGCCCTTGGGCAACGCCTTCTCGGCCTTGCTGTCCAGCCAGCCCTTGATGCGGTCGAGGATCGGGCGGGCGCGTTCTTGCCGCGCCTCGCGGCGCTCGTCCGGCGTCAGTTCCTTGAGCTCGCGCTCCACCTGGTAGAGCTTGCCGATCATCGCCACCATCTGGTGGGCCGCGCCGGTGCGCTGGCGTGCCTTGGCGGCATCCACGAAGCCGCGCCGCACATGCGCCCAACAGGCCATGTGACCACGCACGGCATCATGCCGAGCCAACACATGGTAGGCCGAGTAGCCGTCGGATTGCAGGTAGAAGCACGGAGCGCTGGCGGCCCCATCGGGAGGCGCCTCGGGAGGCGCCTCATCAGCAAACAGGAAGTCGTGCGGCACCTCGGCGGCGCGGCTGGCCGCATACTGGAACCAGATGACGGGTTGGCTGGGAGGGCCGCCCCGGTAGACCCACATGTAGGATGTTTGAGTGGCCTCACGATCGGGTTCGCGCAGCACCTGCAGCGGCGTCTCGTCGATCTGCATCACCGGACCACTCAGCAGCTCGCGGCGTAGCGCCGCCATCAGCGGTGCCAGCGGCTCGGCCAGGGCCAGCATCCAACCGGACATGGTCTGGCGCGACAGGTCGATACCTTCACGGGAAAAGATCGCCTCCTGGCGGTAGAGCGGCAGGCCATCGATGAACTTGTGGGTGACCACCTGGGCAATCAGCGAGCTGTGACCGAGGGCCTTGGGCAGGATCTGCGGCGGCCGGGCCGCCACCCGGGGCCCTTGATCAGCACCCGGCACCTGATCGTTGGCCGGGGCGTACTTGGCCCGCTTGGTCGCCACCACGTAGTACTGCCGTGGGATCACGGCCAACTGCTCGGCCGTTTCGTAGCCGATCAGCACCCAGCCCTCGCCGAGCGCGGCTTTCTGCTCGTCGTTGAGGTCGATGATGCGCTCGATGCGGGTCAGATGAGAGGGCAGCGGCGTGCGCTTCGGCGTTTTCCTGGCCGAAGATGTCGGTGTCGTCGCCGTAGTGTCCTGCTCCTGCTGTGCCTCTTCCAGCTCGGCTTCGAGCTCGCCGATCAATGCCTCCAGCTCGGCCTCGTCGAACAGGCTCAGCTGCGCCTTGTTCAGGCGGTCCGCCTTGGCGCCGAACTGCTTCTGACGCAGCAGCTGAATATAGTCGAGCAGCTGCTCAATGCGCTCGTCCTTGGCGCTGACTTCCTGCTCATATACGGCCAGCTGCCTTGCCATCTGTTCGGCAAGTCGCCGCAATTCCTGCGGGTTGTCGGGCAAGCTGTCAGGCGCGTAAGTCATGCCTGAATGATACCGGAAAAAGCAATAATAATCAGCAATATAATGCACTATATCAGCGAATAATCAGCCTTCCGATGGGCCTCGACACGGCTCAGGTCCAGGCCATCCAGCAACCACCCCAACTCGCGCAGAGAGAGCTCGATGCAGGGAGCGTCATCGTCGGCATCCGGCCACCAGAAGCGCTGGGTTTCCAGGCGGCGATACCACAGCCAGAAGCCATTGTGCTGCCAGAACAGCAGCTTGAGCTTGTCACGGCGGCGATTGCAGAACACGAACAGATGCGACGACAGTGGATCCTGCTCCAGCACGTCCTCGACCAGAGCCGCCAGGCCATCGATGGCGCGACGCATGTCGGTGGGGCCGGCGGCCAGGTAGACCTTGGTGTGGCTGCCCAGCGAGATCATGCCGGTGCCTCCAGCGTCGCCAGCAGGCGCTGCAGGGTGGCGGAATCGAAGTCGGTGGCGATCTCGACACGCTGCCCCTGCCGGGTCACCAGGCAGAGCCCGGCATCACGGCGGGCCGGCGGTTCCGATGGTGTGACGGCCGCTACCGATACCGGAACCAGTCGGGGCCGCTGGGTGGCGTCCGCCGGCGATGCCTTATGCCGCTCCTTGCCCTGCCAGTAGCTCAGGCTCTTGGAGGAAATGCCGACCTGGCGAGCGTAGGCCGCCATGGACAGGCCGCTGTCGCGCCAGGCTTCCAGGTGCGAGAGCCAGAAGCGACGCTTCTCTTTGAAGGTGCGGGGTATCTGGGACATGACGCCTCCGATCAGGGGTGGTGGGGACACCACGCTATGATCAAGACTTCAAGGCGACTTCAATAGATGCAGATGGCAGGACGCTTACGCCTCGGCCAAGCGGCCACAGTCTGCCTACTTTCCAGCAAAAGCGAACCCCGAAGGGCTTAGCCTTCGGGGTTCGCTTGTAGCTCGGCGCTTGTAGCTCGGCGCTTGTAGCTCGGCGCTTGTAGCTCGG
>DATHXP010000071.1:0-2191 GCA_035459605.1 Halomonas sp.
AGGAGCCTTGCGATGATCGTCAACTGCGTGGCCTACGAGAAGGGACATCGACTGCGCGATATACAGACCCGCGAGATCGGCGACTACCTTGGTCAACCTGACCGCTTCGTGTGGGTTGCCCTGCATGACCCCGGCGCCGACGAGCTCGCCCTGTTCGAAGATATCTTCAATCTGCACGAGCTGGCCGTCGAAGACGCCATGAGCGGCGGCCAGCGCCCCAAGCTTGAGGAGTACGGCGACTCGCTGTTCATGATCATGCACATGCTGACCATGCAGCAGGACGAGCTGGAATCAGGGCAGCTCGCCGTCTTCGCCGGCCCCAACTATGTGCTCTCGGTACGCCAGCATCCCGGCCAAGGATTCAGCGAGGTGCGGCGCCGCTGCGAAAGCGAGCCCCACCTGCTCAAGCAGGGCCCCGCCTTCGTGCTCTATGCCTTGATGGACGCGGTGGTCGATCGCTACTTTCCGCTGATCGAAACGCTAGAGGCGGAGCTGGAAAGCATCGAGGAGCAGATCTTCGTGCGCGGCTCGGCGCGCCAGAGCCTGGAGCGCCTCTACCAGCTGAAGCGCAAGGCCATGCAGCTGAAGCACGCCACCACGCCGCTGTCCGAGGCCACGTCCCATCTATTTGGCGGCCGCGTGCCCGCGCTGTGCCGCCAGACCGGAGAGTATTTCCGCGATGTCTACGACCACCTGCACCGCATCGAGGCCGCGGTGGAGTCGGTGCGCGAAATGATCGTCACCGCCATCCAGGTCAATCTTTCCATGGTGGCCATCGACGAGGGCGAGGTGAACAAGCGCCTGGCGGCCTGGGCCGCCATCTTCGCGGTAGCCACTATCTTTGCCGGCATCTGGGGGATGAACTTCAGCCACATGCCGGAACTCGACTGGCGGCTGGGCTACCCGCTGGCGCTGGGCATCATGGGCACGGTGTGCGGCGCGCTCTATTGGCGCTTTCGTCGCGCCGGCTGGCTTTAGCGCGAGCGCCGTTGCACGTCGCGGCGCAGCAGCAAGGCGATGCACAGCGTCACCAGCAGGCTGCCCGGCAGCCAGTGCACGGAGATGCGCTGCGGCGCCTCGGCAAACAGGATCAGCATCGAAACGAAGGGCACCAGATAGCCGTAGGCGGTCACCCCGGCCGGGGTCAGCGTCGCCGTGGCCCGCTGCTGCAGCCAGAAGGTCAGGGCGCTGGAGAAGAGCCCGAGGTACACCACCAGCGCCATATCCAGGGGCGTAAGCCGGGCCAGGGCCGCCGGCGACTCAAGCGCAAGCCCCAGCAGGGCAATCAGCGCGGCGCCAAGCGCCAGACTCCACAGCGTGCGCACCCCGGCCCGGGGCGACAGCCAGCCTCTGGCCAGGCCCAGCTTGGTCAGCACCGGATACAGCGCCGAGGCGACGCAGCCCATGAAGAACAGCGCCTCCGCGCCGCCAAACCCAAGCCGTGAAAGATCGCCGCCCGCCTCGGCCCAGGCCAGCGCCAGCGCGCCGCCTGCTCCCAGCGCCAGCAGCGCGAGCAAGGCGCCGGCCCGGCGCTCAACGCCCACCAGCCGCCCTAGCCCATAGGCCAGCAGCGGCACGCTGACGAACAGCGTCGCCATGGACAGCGCCGTCACGCGGTGCGCCGCCCAGAACATGGCACTGAAAAAACCCGCCAGGCACAAACCCATCAGCGCATACAGCGCTATCCCCGCCCGGCTCGGCCGCAGCCCGGCCGACTGCCGCACCAGGGGAAACAGCGCCAGCGCCGCAATGGTAAAGCGCATGGCGGTCAGCAGCAGCGGCGGCAGGCCCTCACTCAAGAATCCAACTGCCGGGAACGACAGCCCCACCAGCAGCGCCCAGGCCAGCATCCCCAGATGGGCACGCCACAGGCTGGCTGCCTGACCGCTACCCCTCGGCCCGCGACGGCTCATCCCAGTCTGCTCCTCAAGACTCCTGCAGCCTCTTCAGATAACGCCAGATAAAAACCATTTCACAAGGACACACTATCAAATTGTCGAAACTATCCTAAAGTAATACTCACATTTCCAGCCCTCTTGTGCTTTACTCAGGCTGCAGGTGCGTCAGCGGGTGAACACCCGCTGATGCATTATCAAACCAACAGCGTCACTGCATCCGGGTTCTCATTCATGAAGCTATCACTGCTCCTTAAAAGCACGCTGGCTGTCTCGGTCGCCGCCTCCATCCTGGC
>DATHXP010000072.1:0-3331 GCA_035459605.1 Halomonas sp.
ACCATGTCCGCCAGCCCCCACCAGCTGATTGTGCTGCTGTTCGACGGCGCCATCGCCGCGATACGCACCGCGCGCATTCATATGCACGATGACAGCACCGCGGAAAAAGGCCGCGCCATCTCCAAGGCGCTGGACATCATCAACAATGGCCTGCTGGCCGCTCTGGACGCCGAACAGGGCGGCGAGGTCGCCGAGCATCTGGCGTCGCTTTATGACTATATTGCCCGCCTGCTGCTAAACGCCAACCTGCATAACAGCAGCGAAAGCCTCGATCAGGCTGAAAACCTGCTCCAGGACATCGCCACCGCCTGGCGCGATATCGGCTCCCACGGCGGTGCTCGGGCGCCCCAGGGCGCATAGCCATGCCCAACCGCCCTGCGCCACCGACTTCGCCCGGCTCAGCTCAGCAGGCGGTGCTCGACGCCTATGCGGCGCTGCATCAGCAGCTGAAGGAAATGCTGGCGCTGGCCGAACGCCATGAGTGGGAGGCGCTAAAAGAGCGGGAGAGCGCCTATCTCCAGCGCATCCATCAGCTGGCAGACCTGGACGCCCAGGCGACCTTGAATCCTGCCCAGCAGGCGCACAAACGCGAGCTTCTCGAAAATATCGTCAGCGGCGAGAAGGCGGTCCGCCGCCGCCTGTCGGCACGCCGCGACGAGCTGGGCGAGCTGATTGGCCTGAGCCGGCGCCAGCGCAATCTCAGCCGCGCCTACGGGGTAGAGGCGAACATGGCTCAGCACTCTTCGGGGCCGCGCCCCGACCCCGACAGGGAAACGCCATGAGCGGCATCACTCCCCTGCTGGATACCCTGCTGCACCAGGTACTGGGCAAGCGCGTCGATACCGCCGAACCCCGCGAACTCAACCAGCCCGTCAGGCCGACCGCCCCGTCGGACGCCCCGCGCGCCCTGCACAGCGACTCACGGCTGGATGCTCGCCGCAACATCGCGGCGCCGCAGGAGGCGGGCCGGGCCCGGCAGCCGCCCGGCGACCCGCCCGCGGCGCGGGGAAAAGCGGCGCCGGAGGCCCCGCCGGCCTCGACGCAAACTCGCCTCAGCGGGGCCGGGCGCGCGATCTCCGAACTGTTAACCCGCTTTCCCGCCCCGCCCTCCATCCTCACCCTTCGAACGCCGCTGGTGGCCGCCAGCCAGCCGCTAGCGCCCGATGCCCTGGCAGCCCGCCTGGAGAGCAGCATTCGCAACAGCGGGCTTTTCTATGAGTCGCACCTATCGCGCTGGTACAGAGGCGAACTGCCGCGCCAGCAGCTGGAGAGCGAGCCGCAGATGTGGCGCCCGCTGCGCTTCACGCCCGCGCGCGCTCAGGGCGAATCCGGCGCGCTGACTCAGCGGGCACCGCTGGTGCCCTCGCACCGTTCACAGCTCCCTCCCGACGCCGCCAGCCTTCGCGACAGCGCCCCGGCTCCTCTCCACAGCCGGCCCCCTCCCGCCGCTGCGCAGGAATCAAGCAGCGTCGCCTCCTCGGCGCCCGCCGCGAAATTTGCGCCGCTCCCGGCCCGGCCAGAGCGGGCTCCGCCACCTGACGGCAGCAGGCCGGTTCACGAAAGCCTGCAGGGTATCGTTCGCCACCAGCTGGAGATGCTGGTCGCCCCGGCGCTGCGCTGGGAGGGCGACGTCTGGAGCGGCCTGTTCATGGCGCTGATGATTCTGCCGCCGCCGGACGAGCGCACCCCCGAGGATGAGGCCGAGTCCGCAGAGCAGGAGACACAGGGCCGCGCCTGGCGCTCTGAAATTGATCTTGATATCGCCGGGACGGGACGCCTGCAGGCGTCGCTATGGATGCGGGCGGAGCAGCTGAAGATCACGCTGCGCGTCTCGGAACACGGCGTGTACCAGCGCCTGAAAGACGACGCGGACACCTTGCAAGCCCGTCTGTCGGGCCACGGCTTCAGCCATGTCGACATCGACCTGGGCATTCTGAAAGAGGGTCCGCCCGATGGCCAAGGATGACTCGCCAAAGCAGCCCAGACGCCAGGCGGTTGCTCTCGCCTACCACGAACACGACAGCGCGCCGCGAGTGGTTGCCCAGGGCTACGGCGAGCTGGCCGAGCGCATCATTGCCGAGGCCAAGCGCCAGGGCGTCCATGTTCACGATGCCCCCGAGCTGGTCGGCCTGCTGATGCAGCTGGATCTTGATGCGCATATCCCCACGCGGCTCTACCAGGCCATTGCTGAACTGCTTATCTGGGTGCGCGAGCTATCCAGCGACAGTCAGCGCTAGACTTGCCGCCGATTAATACATCTTCATAAAAGCTAATTATATTTGACGCTCATCGGCAACACCTAAGCCGATGCTTTGTCGATGTTTTTTGTCTTGCTGCCGACATTACCGTCTAGCCGTCCATGCCATACCTCTTCCGGCTTATTGCTTCTTCTGGGGCGCTGGCGATAACATGCTAATTAAAGCTGTTTTGTTTAAGCATCAGTGCAGTCAGAATCGACAGCATCGCCGGCGCACAGCGTCCCTGTACGCCAGAGTTCGGTCGCAACAATTAACAAAGGTGGTCAGTCAGCATGAGTCAAGACAGTACTAGCCCACGAGAAACGCAGCCAAGCGCCTCGCTGGTCGATGAGCTTCATCAGTTGAATCTCGCCTACCTGGTGCTCGCTCAGCGCCTGCTCTCCGAGGACCGAGCCAGCGCGATGTTCCGCCTCAAGATCGATATCGAAACCGCCGACCTGCTGGAACAGCTCAGCGTCCACCAGCTGATCCAGCTGGCCAGCAGCAATCAGCTGCTCTGCCATTTCGGCCATGAAAGCGCCGAACAGCTCCGTCAGCTGACGCAGAACCCCAGGGACCACGGCCTGACCCCGTTTCACGCCTCGCTGTTGATGGCGTGCCGCCCCTCCAGGCGCACTGCTGTTCAAGAGAGCTGATATGGCGACCCGGAAAAGTCTTCTCAAAGAGTTCGAACAGGTGCAGCTCGCGGTCGAGCTGATCGAGCTTGGCGCTCGCCTGCAGGTGCTGGAAACCGAGACCGATCTGAGCCGTGCACGCCTGGTGCGCCTGTTCAAGGAGGTTCGCGGCATGTCGCCGCCCAAGGGCATGCTGCCTTTTTCCACCGACTGGTTTATCACCTGGATGCCCAACATCCATTCGTCACTGTTCTACAACACCTTCCAGCGCCTGCACCAGGAGCTGGGCTGCACGCGCATGGGGGCATTTGTCAAGGCCTACCGGCTCTACCTTGAACAGGTCGAAACCGACGACAGCGAAGCGGTGCTGGGCCTGACCCGCGCCTGGACGATGATCCGCTTTTTTGAAAACGATCTGCTCCAGCTCTCCCGCTGCACGCGCTGCAGCGGGTGTTTTGT
>DATHXP010000073.1:0-4447 GCA_035459605.1 Halomonas sp.
GGAGCGCGTCGGGTCGCTGGTGGAGCGCCATCGGGGCCTGGAGAAAGAGCTCGAGCGCCTCAAGGCCAGGCTGGCAAGCGCGGCGGGCGGCGACATGCTCAGCGAGGCCCGCGAGGTCCAGGGGGTCAAGGTCCTGGCCAAGCGGCTGGAAGGCGTTTCCGGCAAGGAGCTGCGCGGCATGCTGGATCAGCTCAAGAGCCGGCTCGGCTCGGGTGTCGTGGTGCTGGGCGTGGCCGATGAGTCCGCCGGCAAGGTCAGCCTGATCGCCGGCGTGACCGATGACTTGACCGGACGGCTCAAGGCCGGCGCGCTGGTCAACCACGTGGCCGCGCAGGTGGGCGGCAAGGGCGGCGGCAGGGCCGACATGGCCCAGGCCGGCGGCAGCGATGCGGCCGCGCTTCCCGATGCCCTGGCCAGCGTGCCGGCGTGGGTGGAGAGCCAGCTCGAGTAAGCCGGCTCAGAGCACCGTCGAGAGACGCGTCGAAGCCGAGTGCATCAGCTTCGGCGAATAAAACAGCAAGGCACCCGTTGCACGAGGGAGAAAAAAATAGCATATGGCACTATACGTACAGAAATATGGCGGCACCTCGGTGGGGTCGGTCGAGCGCATCAAGGCCGTTGCCGAGCGGGTGAAGAGCTTTCGTGACGCCGGCCACCAGGTCGTGGTGGTGCTGTCGGCCATGAGCGGCGAGACCAATCGGCTGATTGCGCTGGCCAACGAGATCAACGAAACTCCCACGCCGCGCGAGATGGACATGCTGGTGTCGACCGGCGAGCAGGTCACCATCTCGCTGCTGGCCTTGGCGCTGCACAAGCTGGGCGTGCCGGCAACGTCCTATACGGGCTCCCAGGTCGGTATCATGACCGACAGCACGCATACCAAGGCGCGTATTCAGCGCATTGAAACCGACGAAATGCGCGCAGATCTCGATAGCGGCCAGGTGATCGTGGTGGCGGGATTCCAGGGCGTCGATGGGGAGGGCAATATCACCACGCTGGGGCGCGGCGGATCGGATACCACCGGGGTTGCCCTGGCGGCAGCGCTGGGCGCCGACGAATGCCAGATCTATACCGACGTGGACGGGGTCTACACCACGGACCCGCGGGTCTGCGCCAAGGCCCGGCGCCTCGAGAGCATTACCGTGGAAGAAATGCTGGAGCTGGCAAGCCTGGGCTCCAAGGTGCTTCAGATCCGCGCCGTCGAATTCGCCGGCAAGTACAACGTTGCCCTGCGCGTGCTGTCCAGCTTCGAGGATGGCCCGGGTACACTGATCGTTGCAGACTCCGATAAACACGAGGACTCCATGGAAGAGCCGCTGATTTCAGGCATCGCCTTTACCGCCAATGAGGCCAAGCTGACCCTGCTCAATACGCCGGACGTGCCGGGCGTGGCCTGGCGGATTCTTGGCCCCATTGCCGACGCCAATATCGAAATTGACATGATCGTGCAGAACGTGGCGCCGGCCGGCGACTATACCGACTTCACCTTTACCGTGGGCAAGGGCGACTATCGCCAGACGCTGAAAATTATCCAAGAGCAGGTGCTGCCGGACCTGGGCGAAGGTGAGGTCAAGGGCGACGAGAATATTGCCAAGGTTTCGCTGGTTGGCGTCGGCATGCGCTCCCACGCCGGGGTGGCCTCGAAGATGTTCCGCGTGCTGGCCGAAGAGAATATCAACATCCGCATGGTTTCCACCTCCGAGATCAAGATTTCCGTGGTGATCGATGAAAAGCAGATGGAGCCTGCCGTGCGCGCGCTGCACACCGCCTTCGGGCTCGACAAGGCGGATATCAAAGGCGAATAGCCCGCGTTTTTTTAGCAAGTCACCAGGGCAGGCAAGCAGCACACCGGCCACGGTCACTTAAATATCCAGCGAAAACCGCGCTGTAAGGCTTCCATTTGGCGCGGTTTTCGGTTGTCATGGACGGTTCACATTGTTGTTGGATTGTGAACGGAACGTTTCATGGGTATGGGAAGTCACAAACGAGTATCCGTGTCAGCCGTCTGAGAAGGAGATCAGTCATGCTCATCCTAACCCGCCGTGTCGGCGAAACCCTGATGATCGGTGATGAAGTATCCGTCACCGTGCTCGGGGTGAAGGGTAATCAGGTCCGCATCGGCGTTAACGCCCCCAAGGATGTGGCAGTGCACCGCGAAGAGATCTATCAGCGTATTCAGCGCGAAAGAGCGGAAGAGGAGGGCGGCGGAGAGGAAGACGAGCGCTGAATCAGCCGTCATTTCCGGGCGAGTGAACGGGCGTGCAAAAATTACTGCTTACGCTGGACATCCCTTTTTTGGGTCGGTAGGATACGCACCGTGCTTAAGGAGAGGTGGCCGAGCGGCTGAAGGCGCTCCCCTGCTAAGGGAGTATGGGGTTTATAGCCTCATCGAGGGTTCGAATCCCTCTCTCTCCGCCATCAAGCCTTGCGGTTCAGCGCCCGTAGCTCAGCTGGATAGAGTACCTGACTACGAATCAGGGGGTCGGAGGTTCGAATCCTCCCGGGCGCGCCATCTTCCATGGCTTGAAATAGCCATTGGCAGAGATGGCGGCAGATGGGAGTCGCCGGGAGAGGGTCCATGCGAGTCGATCTCCTGATTACGAAAGTTTCGCATATTGCGCCCGTAGCTCAGCTGGATAGAGTACCTGACTACGAATCAGGGGGTCGGAGGTTCGAATCCTCCCGGGCGCGCCAGACGTTGAAACCCGATCTCTCCGGAGGTCGGGTTTTGTGCTTTATAGGAAGGCGGTTTTCAGCCGAGCCCGGCAGGCAGTCTGTCCGGCTCGGTGGTGTGCCTGAACGCGCAGGAGGCGTCGAGCCGCCTCCCTATCGTGTCGCGGGCCCGCCTGTGGCTCATTCACTGCTTGATCAGCGGGGCCGCAGCTCCGGCAGAAAATGTGCTACGCTGCGTCGCAGCAAAAACGCGGCGCCTGACCCGCCTGATCGGGCGGCCGAGGCTGATGACGCCCTCCATGGGCGCTAGGGCAGTTCGGACGCTTTGTAGTTTTTTAACAACATTGAATTCCACCATGTCACTATTGCAACCCGCCTGAAGAATGGGCAGGTTACAGCATCGAAATTCATCTGCGAGTCATTCGCACGGCCCTGTAAATGGCTTGCTGGCGGCACATTGAACATGGAGAGGCTCTCCCATGCAGGACACCCAGCTGCTGAACGAAGGCGTCGCCCTGATGGGCCTCGGTATGGGGTTTGTGTTTGTTTTTCTTACCGTACTGGTGGTGACCACCACCCTGATGTCGAAGATCATCGGGCGCTTTTTCCCCGAGCCGACAGCGCCTGCAGGATCAGGGTCGAGCACGCCGGCAGCGCCCGCAGGATCAGGGTTGAGCACGCCGGCCGACGATGATCTGATGGCGGTCATCAGTGCCGCCGTACACCGCTATCGTCAGCGTCACCGCCGCTGAGGCGGGGCTCTTTTCTTCTTCCCGGACCCCCGAACGACCAAGGATACTCCCATGACCGAGTCCCCTCACCCGCTCGGCATCACCGATGTGGTGCTGCGTGATGCCCACCAGTCACTGTTTGCCACCCGCCTGCGCCTGGATGACATGCTGCCGATCGCCGAAAAGCTCGACAGCGTCGGCTTCTGGTCGCTGGAGTCCTGGGGCGGCGCCACCTTTGACAGCTGCATCCGCTACCTGGGTGAAGATCCCTGGGAGCGTATTCGCGCCCTGAAGGAGGCGATGCCCAACACCCCGCAGCAGATGCTGCTGCGCGGCCAGAACCTGCTGGGCTATCGGCACTACGCCGACGACGTCGTCAAGCGCTTCGTCGAGCGCGCGCGCACCAGCGGGGTCGACGTCTTTCGCGTGTTCGACGCCATGAACGACCCGCGCAATCTGGAGTGCGCCATCAGGGCGGTGCGTGATAACGACGGCCACGCCCAGGGCGCCATTTCCTACACCATGAGCCCGGTGCATACCATGGACAGCTGGGTGGCGCTGGCGCGTACCATCGCCGACATGGGCGCCGATTCCCTGGCCATCAAGGACATGGCGGGCCTGCTGACCCCCTACGACGCTTTCGAGCTGGTGTCGCGTCTGAAGAAGGCGCTGGAGATTCCGATCCACATGCAGTGCCATGCCACCACCGGCATGTCCACGGCGACGGCGCTCAAGGCCGTGGAAGCCGGCATCGACAACGTCGATACCGCCATCTCCTCGATGTCCATGACCTACGGCCACAGCCCCACCGAATCGCTGGTGGCGATCCTCAAGGGTACTGAGCGCGACACCGGCCTCGATCTTGAGCTGCTCGAGGACATCGCCGCCTATTTCCGCGCGGTGCGCAAGAAGTACGCCGCCTTCTCATCGATCAGAAAACGGCTTCGAATGACCGCCACCTCGACCCTGCTGCCCGGGTCCTCATCGAACATGGCGATACGAATATCGGTCATCGAATCCACCGGGCTGCCGCCAATGCCAAC
>DATHXP010000074.1:0-2172 GCA_035459605.1 Halomonas sp.
CAGGTCAGCGGTGCAAACTTTCCGTTGGCCAGGCTGACCTGGGCGCTGGTCTGCCCCTGCAGGAAGCGTTCGGCATCGCTGCCGGTGATGTCCAGTATCCCGAACTGTGCAAGCGGCGTGATCACGGTGGATTCAAGCGCCAGGCGTGCCTGGTCGGGGGTGTCGAACTCGACCCGTGTCGCGCGGCGCTGTCCGCCGCTGCGGGTGATCCAGTCTGTCATGTCGTTGTCCTCGTCGGAGGTTTGAGCCTGTTTTTGTTGTGTTATCGTCGCAGGCTGGCGCTGCCTGCCAATGGCTGTCGTGGTAGAATCCAGGCGTCCAATCGACCATCGTGAGTTAGCCAAGGAGGCCGGGGTGGCACACCAGAGTCTTACCTTCAAGGGCGTAAAGGACGCCGATCAGGTCAATCGCCTGACCGCTGCCCTGATGATGCTGGATGGCGTGGAGAGTGTCGAGGTCGGCCAGCACGGTGCTGAAATCGAGGGCCGCGTGCGTCGCCAAGCGTTGATCCGGGCAGTCGAGGCGCTCAAGCTGGATATCGAGGTGTCCTGATGACGATCCGTCTTTACACTGAGGCCGGTGGCAAGCTGACCCAGCGGGCGAAAATCGACGGCTTTGACGATCTGCTGGCCGACGTACCCCCTAGTTTCGGCGGCGAGGGCAGCGCGCCGGACCCGCACGACTATTTTGATCTGTCGCTGGGCGCCTGCAAGGCGATCACCTCGCGTATGTATGCCAAGCGCAAGGGCTGGCCGCTGGAGGGCGTCTCGGTGGTGGTGCATCGCGACGATCGCGACGAGCGAAAGGGCGTCTATCGCCTTGACGTCGAGATGACCTTTCACGGCGATCTCGATGATGAGCAGCGGATGCGCCTCGAAGAGATCAGCGACAGGTGTCCGATCCATCGCCTGATGACCGTATCCAAGGTCGAGGTTACCACGCGACAGCCCGCCTGATGGCCGCCCGCCAGCAGCGTGCAGTTCCAGGCAGCAGCGCAGGAGACAGCATGAGCAAGCCATTTCGTCTGCAGTCCTCGTTCCGGCCGGCCGGCGATCAGCCCACCGCTATTGCCGAGCTGATCGATGGAGTGGAAGCCGGGCTGGCGCATCAGACGCTGCTGGGCGTGACCGGCTCGGGCAAGACCTTCACCATGGCCAACGTGGTGCAGACGCTGCAGCGTCCGACCATCGTCATGGCGCCCAACAAGACGCTGGCCGCCCAGCTCTACGGCGAGTTCAAGGCGTTCTTTCCCGACAACGCCATCGAGTACTTCGTCTCCTACTACGACTACTACCAGCCCGAGGCCTACGTGCCGGCATCCGACACCTTCATCGAGAAGGACGCCTCGATCAACGACCATATCGAGCAGATGCGGCTGTCGGCGACCAAGGCGCTGCTCGAGCGACGCGACGCGCTGATCGTGGTGTCGGTGTCGGCGATCTACGGCCTGGGCGATCCCGAGCAGTACCTCAAGATGCGGCTGCACTTCAGCCGCGGCGAACTGATCGATCAGCGCTCCTTCCTGCGCCGCCTGGCCGAACTGCAGTACACCCGCAACGACATGGATTTTCGACGCGGCACCTACCGGGTGCGCGGCGATGTGATCGATATCTTTCCCGCCGATGCCGAGGACGAGGCGGTGCGGGTCGAGCTGTTCGACGACGAGATCGACACCATCAGCCTGTTCGACCCGCTCACCGGCGAGGTGCGCGGCCGCGTGCCGCGCATGACCATCTATCCCAAATCGCACTACGTGACGCCCCGGGAAACCATCCTGGCCGCCATCGACGATATCAAGCAGGAGCTGGCCGAGCGGCTGGAGTGGCTGCGTAACAATGATCGGCTGGTGGAGGCCCAACGCCTGGAGCAGCGCACGCTCTACGACATCGAGATGATGCTTGAGCTTGGCTACTGCAACGGCATCGAGAACTACTCGCGCTATCTCTCGGGGCGCAATCCGGGCGAGCCGCCGCCGACGTTCTTCGACTATCTGCCCGGTGACGCGCTGCTGTTCATCGACGAGTCCCACGTCAGCGTTCCCCAGGTGGGCGGCATGTACAAGGGCGACCGCTCGCGCAAGGAAACCCTGGTGGAGTACGGCTTCCGGCTGCCCTCGGCGCTGGACAACCGGCCGATGACCTTCGCGGAGTGGGAGAGCGTCTGCCCGCAGAC
>DATHXP010000075.1:0-3055 GCA_035459605.1 Halomonas sp.
GACCCAGCTCATTCTGGCGGGTGCCAGCTCTTCACGAATCAACTCGGCCAGGCGCCGGGCGGGCTCGGTCGGGCGGCGGGCGGCACGGTGCAGGGCCAGCTCCACGGCCGGCAGCGCCGGCAGGCCGCTGGATTCGTCCAGGGCACGCAGCTGGGGGCCGAGCATGCTGCGGGTGACCACCACGATGGCAAGCCCCGCCTGTACCACCGGCGCCAGCCCGGCCATGGATTGACTGGTATAGGCCACCCGCCAGTCGCGCCCGGCGGCGGCCAGCGCATCCTCCGCCACCTCACGAAAGAGGTCCGCGCCGGGCGAATAGAGCGCCAGCGGCAGGGGATCAGAGAGCGGTGGCTGGCGCTCCAGCCCCACCGCCCAGGTCAGCGGTTCGCGGCGGATCACCTCGCCGCCCGGCGAGCGGCGTTGACGAGTGACCAGCGCCAGGTCGAGTTCATCGGCGCGCACCCGCTCCACCAGCTCGGCACTGACGCCGCAGGTAACCTGCAGGCCGACATCCGGATAGAGCTGATGAAACCAGGAGAACACCGCCGTCAGCAGCGGGGCATAGTCCTCGGGAATCCCCAGGTTGAGCTCTCCGGTGACACGCCGTGCGCGCATATCGGCCAGCACCTCGTCATTGAGCGCCAGCAGCCGTCGGGCATGCTCCAGCAGCCGCTCCCCCTCGGCGGTGAAGCGGATGCGCCGCCCCTGCCGCTCGTGGAGCGACACCTCGAGCACCGCCTCCAGGCGCGAGAGCTGCATGCTCACGGTCGACTGGGTAAAGGCCAGGCGCCGCGCAGCGGCGGTGACGCTACCGGTATCGGCCACCGCCACCAGGGTGCGCAGCAGGGCGAGATCGAGGGTCGGGGCACGCATGATCCATCAATCCTCTTGATGAGAATGATCAATTAAGATCGATATTGTGATGAGTATGGCACGGCTAGCATGAGGTCAGTATCCAGCCTGACTCCATCCACGCTTCACGGGAGGCCACGACCATGCAGCTTCAGCGCCCACACCTCACACACTCTCCCTGGCTCGGCGGCGGCGCCGCGGCGCTGGCGGTATTGCTGTGGGCGCTGGTACCACTGCTGGCCAACCAGGCAGGCGACCTGCCGCCACTGCGCCTCTCGGCGCTGGCACTGCTGGCCGGTGCGCTGGGCACCCTGCCCATGGCACGCCGTCGTCGCCACCGAGACGCCCCGCTTCGTCCGGTGGAGGGCGTGTTCGTCTACCTGGGCGTGCCACTGCTGACCGCCGGCGCGGTGGGCGCCTGCTTCGCCGCATTCAACCGGGCGCCGGCCGAACAGGTCGCGCTGATTCTCTACACCTGGCCGGTGCTGTTTCTGCTGGCCAGTCAGTGGCGGGCACTGGGACGCCTGCCGGGGAACTGTCTGCTCGGCACCGGCCTGGCATTCACTGGCGCCGCGCTGCTGGTGGCCCCTCAGGCGCTGAGCGGCGGTGTCGCCGGCTCCTGGGTGGGCTACCTGCTGGCGGCGCTGGGCGCGCTGTGCTGGGCGCTCTACTCCCTAGCGGGACAGGTCGCGGCCTGGCGCCTGGGGGAGCGCATGCCACACCTGCTGCTGATCGCCAGCCTGCTGACCGGTGGCGCCAGCCTGGCCCTGGAGGGCACCATCGCCCTGCCTACAGGGGACGCCCTGGTAATCGTCGTCGCCCTGGGATTGGGCCCCTATGGAGTGGCCATGCTGGCCTGGGACCGCGCGATGCGCGACCCCCTGGCCCACCGGGTCGGCAACCTGGCCCATGGCGTGCCGGTGGTGGCCACACTCTTCCTGGTGCTGGCGGGCGTCAGCGTGCCGGACTGGCGACTGCCGCTGGCGGCAGTGCTGGTGGTCGCGGGCAGCGTGGTCGCCGCCGCGGAAGCGAAGCGCGCCGCCCCCTCCTACTCGAGGCGAGCTTTTCGGCGTAACTGAGCACAATTGCCTTCTGGATCGAGACCGATTGGACATACCCCGTCTGTGTGGGTAGGGTAGGTGGGCCCTGGATCAGGCCACTGCGCCTCCAGCGGCTCTCTGACGGGCGATGGCCCCTGCGCTTCGCCCACCTGGTCTTGCCTTATCGCAGACTGGATCGCCGTTACCTCGGCCGATCGTCGATGACGTTATCGAAAGAGAAGGAATCCATGTCGCACCACTACGCCGACAGGGGGCGATGCATGCCGCGCCGCCCGCCACCTGCTCCCCCCGCGCTGGGGTAATACCGTATTTCCGCGGCACTCGTCTGCCGCAATAGAGCCGACCACCCGCTACAGCGCCGCTGCCGCCGCCCAGGAGACTCCTGTGCGCGCTAGCCCCTGTCTATCGTTCGGGTATTTGCCCGGCTCTGCCCACTGCGTCCTGCTTACAGCACCGACAAGAAGTGCTCGGGGCGTGTGTTTTCCACCCACCGAGGGACTGCCCTTGAACAGCGAATCTCTATACCAATTCTCCACCCTGACCGTGATCCTGCTGCTGCTCGCCTTCTACGGCGGCACCTATCTGCTCACGCTCGGCATCCGCAAGAAGAAGGAGTGTGCCGACGAGTTCATGGTCTCCAACCATCAGATCGGGTTCGGCATCGGCGCCGCCAGCATGACCGCCACCTGGATCTGGGCCGCCTCCTTCTACGCCGCTGCCACTTCCGGCTATACCTATGGCGTCTCGGGCCCCATCCACTATGGCCTGTGGGGCGCCCTGATGATTCTGTTCATCTACCCGTTCGGCAAGCGCTTCCGAAAGCTCGCCCCCAATGCCGCCACTCTGGGTGAGTTGATCCACGCCCGCCACGGCAGCTCCAGCCAGCTGATCCTGGCACTATCCAATGTGTTGGGCAGCATCATCAGCCTGATGGTCAACTTCACCGCCGCCGGCGCGCTGGTCTCCGTGCTATCGCCGCTCTCCTTCCAGGCCGGCGTCATCATCGCCGGCGCCGGCGTGCTGATGTATACCCTGTGGTCGGGCTTTCGCGCCTCGGTCATCACCGATTTCGCCCAGCTGGTGGCGCTCATGGCCATTGCCATCGTGATCATTCCCGCGGTGTTCTTCGCCATGGGCGGCCC
>DATHXP010000076.1:0-4901 GCA_035459605.1 Halomonas sp.
GTCACCAGGTGGCCGCGGCTGGGGCTGTCGGGATGGCCAAGCAGCCTTGAATCGCGCACGTTGGTCAGCGCCGCCACGCGGCCGCGGCGATGCGCCGCCAGCCAGGTGCCGCCGGCCTGCAGGTCGCGCCCGCCGACTACGCCTTTGATATCCGACCACTCGGCCAAGGGGGCGGTAGGGCGGGCGTGGAATTCGTCACGATTGGCGATCAGCCGCAGTACCACCGGGCCGTCGGGATCGTGATGCAAGGCGATGAGGCACATTTGCCTAGATTACCCGCTGGCGTCGGCTGGCGGAAGAGCGACTCGCCCCGAGGGCTGCGCTACCATGCCGCAACGCCTGGGCGTCAGGCGATCCAAAATCCGTGGAAAAGGAGCGTCATGAGTCTGCTGTTACTGGGAGGATACCTGGCGCTGGGCGCCCTGGCCGGCACTCTGGCGGGGCTGTTTGGCATCGGCGGCGGCCTGATCATCGTGCCCGCACTAGTCGCAGCCTTTGCGCTGCAGGGCGTGGCCGAGTCGGTCAGCATGCACCTGGCGGTGGGCACTTCGCTGGCCACCATCCTGATCACCGGCAGCTCCTCGGCCTGGGGCCATTTCAAGCGCGGCAGCATTCGCCGCGACTGGTTCATGCTGCTGCTGCCGGGGCTTCTGCTCGGCGCGGTGAGCGGAGTCTTCATTGCCGGCAGCCTGTCGGGCGGCGCCCTGGGCCGCCTGTTTGGCGTCTTTTTGCTGCTGGTGGCCGGGCGCCTGGTGCTGATCAAGAGCGCCCGGGCCGGGACGGTGGCGCCGCGCCGCCCGCTAATGACCCTGGCCGGGGCCGTGATCGGCGCCGTCTCGGCGCTGTTTGGCATCGGCGGCGGCGCCCTGAGCGTGCCCTGGCTGATCCGCTGCGGCGCGACCATGCCCCAGGCTGTGGGCACCTCCGCGGCCTGCGGCCTGCCCATCGCGCTGTTTGGCGCGGCGACCTTTATCGCCACCGGCTGGAGCGAGCCCGAGCTGCCGCCGGGCGCGCTGGGCTTTGTCATGTGGCCGGCGCTGCTGGCCATCGTCGCGGCCAGCGTGCCCTTCGCCCGGGTGGGGGTGCGCCTGGCCCACCACCTGCCGGCGCGGCACCTGCGGCTGGCCTTCGCCGCGCTGCTGATCGTCGTCGGGCTGCGCTTTTTGCTGTAGCGTCTGCTTTTTTTTGCTAGCCGGAGAGGAACACTATGCTCAGTTATCCCGCCATCGACCCCGTGGCCATCTCGCTGGGGCCGCTGCAGGTGCACTGGTACGGCCTGATGTACGTGATCGGCTTTATTGCCGCCTGGCTGCTGGGGCGGTGGCGCGCGCCGCGCATCGGGCTGAGCCCGGACGACGTGGGCGACTATCTGTTCTACGGCGCCCTGGGCGTGGTGATCGGCGGGCGCCTGGGCTACGCGCTCTTCTACGGCATGAGCCAGTGGCTGGCCGACCCGCTGTGGATACTGCGCGTCTGGGACGGCGGCATGAGCTTCCACGGCGGCCTGATTGGGGTGCTGCTGGCCTCGCTCTACTTTGCCCGGCGCAAGGGCCTGGCCTTCTTCACCCTGACCGACTTCGTGGCGCCGCTGGTGCCGGTGGGGCTGGGCGCCGGACGCATCGGCAACTTCATCAACCAGGAGCTGCCGGGGCGAGTGACCGAGCTGCCCTGGGGCATGCCGTTTCCCGGCATGGGGCCGGCGCCGCGCCATCCCTCGGCGCTCTACGAGGCGCTGCTGGAGGGCCTGGTGCTGTTCGTGGCGCTGTGGGTAATCTCCGCCACGCCGCGCCGGCGCGGCCTGGTGTCGGGCTGGTTTCTGGTGCTCTACGGCGTGTTTCGCTTCGCGGTGGAGTTCGTGCGCCTGCCCGACGCCCACATCGGCTTCATCGCCTTCGGCTGGGTCACCATGGGCATGCTGCTGACGCTGCCGATGATTGCCGCCGGCCTGGCGCTGATCGCCTGGTCGCGCACCCAGCCGGTTGATGTCACAATCTGAAAGTCTCGGCGAGAAGGGCAACAAAAATGCGACTCACGGCTACTCAGCTGCAGGTCATCAGGCAGGCCGGAAGGGAAATCTTCGGTTCCGACGTCAGAGTGCGCGTCTTCGGATCCAGGCTCGATGATAGCGGCCGCGGTGGAGATATCGATATTTTGGTTGAGAGCGATGAGATCATCGATGACAAGCTGATGAAGTCCCTGACGCTGGTGGCAAGGCTCCAGCTCCGGCTAGGCGATCAGCCGATCGATGTCCTCGTCGTGGATCCGGAAACGCCGCTTAACCCGGTGCACCGTCATGCCATGCAGACAGGGGTGACGCTTTGAGCCAAGTGAATGATCATCTGCCCATCGGGCGTTTCCTGTGGACTCTGGATATCGTAGAGCGCGAGGGGAACCATTTGCTCTACAGCTGGAGCACGCTGTTCGGCAGATCACAGCAGCGCGATGCCGACTGGGTTGCAGGGCTCGATGAGAACCCTGAAGAGGCCGTCAGGCTAGAGGCCTTCGTGTCGCGTTTCGGCAGGATGCAGGACACCATCGCCGATAAGCTGATTCCCCGTTGGTTACAAAGCCTGGCCGAGAGACCCGGTAGCCAGATCGAAAATCTCAACCGTGCGGAACGGCTGGGTGTTCTGAGCAGCACCGAACAGTGGCTAGCTGCTCGGAAACTGCGCAACCTGCTGGTCCATGAATACATGGAAGATTCCGCCGCCTTTGCAGAGGCCCTCAAGGCGGCCCGGCAGTTCAGCCTGCTGTTGGTGGACACCTACAACCGGCTTCGTGACTATGCCGAACAGCGCATGTCAGTGGAACGTCTTCCCCCGGCACTGGTGCTGCCTGAAACGATTGCCTGAATCGTTTCCTGGTGTCAGCGCCAGGCTCGCCCGATGGAAGCGGCTGCTTTACACTGTCCGACCCTATTTCAAATCGCTGGACGAACCGTGATCGACGACGCAATGCTTCCCGCCCTTGAACAGCCCTATCTTGATCTGATGCGCCAGGTGCTCGAGCGTGGCGTCGAGCGCGAGGACCGCACCGGCGTGGGCACCCGCTCGCTGTTTGGCCATCAGATGCGCTTCGACCTGTCGCGCGGCTTTCCGCTAATCACCACCAAAAAACTCCACCTGCGCTCGATCATTCACGAGCTGCTGTGGTTTCTGGCCGGCGACACCA
Organism: Halomonas sp.; assembly: GCA_035459605.1. Taxonomy (GTDB): domain Bacteria; phylum Pseudomonadota; class Gammaproteobacteria; order Pseudomonadales; family Halomonadaceae; genus Halomonas. Next base: position 3,172 of record DATHXP010000076.1, read on the forward strand.
ACATCGCCTATCTGAAAGCCCACGGCGTCAGCATCTGGGACGAGTGGGCCGACGCCGACGGCGACCTCGGCCCGATCTACGGCTACCAGTGGCGCAGCTGGCCCGACCCGCGCGGCGGCCACGTCGACCAGATCGCCAATCTGCTCGACCAGCTGCGCCACGACCCGCTGTCGCGCCGGCTGGTGGTGTCGGCCTGGAACCCGGCGCTGGTCGACGAAATGCGCCTGCCGCCGTGCCACTGCCTGTTTCAGTTCTACGTGGCCGAGGGGCGGCTGTCGTGCCAGCTCTACCAGCGCAGCGCCGACATCTTTCTCGGCGTGCCGTTCAACATCGCCAGCTACGCGCTGCTGACCGCCATGATTGCCAAGGCGGTGGGGCTGGCCCCCGGCGACTTCGTGCACACCCTGGGCGATGCCCACCTCTACCTCAACCATCTCGAACAGGCCGATCGGCAGCTTGGCCGCACGCCGCGCCGGGCGCCGCGGCTGGCGCTGGCCGAGGTTGACAGCCTGTTCGACTACTGCTTCGAGGATATCGTCATCGAAGGCTACGACCCGCACCCCGCGATTCGGGCCGAGGTGGCGGTATGAGCCCTGTAAAAGGCGCGCTCAACACGCCGCTGGCCATGATTGCCGCCGTGGCCGCCAACGGGGTGATCGGGGTCGACAACCGCATGCCCTGGCACCTGCCCGAAGACCTGCAGCACTTCAAGCGCCTGACCCTGGGCAAGCCGGTGGTGATGGGGCGCAAGACCTTTGCCTCGATTGGCCGGGCGCTGCCGGGGCGGCTGAATATCGTGGTCACCCGCGACCCGAACTTTGCCGCCGACGGCGTGCGGGTGTGCCACGATCTGGGCGCGGCGCTGCGGCTGGCCGACCGCCAGGCCGCCCGCGACGGCGCCGACGCCATCATGGTCATGGGCGGCGCCGAGATCTACGCTCAGGCCATGGCCTGCGCCAGCCGGCTCTACCTGACCGAGATCGCGCTCGAGGTTGACGGCGACGCGCGCTTCCCGGCCCTGACGGGCGACGCCTGGGCCGAGACGCGGCGCGTGCCGGGCAGCCCCGAGGCGGGCCAGCCCGCCTACGACTTTGTCGAGTATCGTCGCCGCGGCGAGCCGGACGCCGCGCCCTGATATGGCCGGTATAACAACACGCCCGGCACGCTGCACTTGGAGGATCCGCCGTTGACTGAACACGCCCCCGCCCGCCTGATGGAGCTGCTGGAGCGCCGTGCCGAGACCCTGGTGGAGGGCCTGAACGGCGCGCGCCGCCGGGCCGAGCGTCTGGCGCAGCACAATCATGCCCTGAGCGCCGAGCTGACCGCGCTCAGGGCCGCCGACGCCGAGCGCCGGGCCCGGCTTGATGAGCTCGAGCAGCAGCTGGCCGCGCTGCAGGCGCAGCGCCTTGAGCTGGCCGAGGAGAACCGCGAGCTCGACGCGCAGAATCGCGAGCTGGAAGGCTACAGCCGGCACCTGCAGCAGCGCCTGGCAGGAAGCGCCGCGGCGGCGCCGACGCCGCGCCGCGCGCGAACGTCGAAAGGGCTGTCGGCGCTGATGGGGCACTGCCCCGATCCGCAGCCGGCGGAGCCCGCACAAGAGCAGCCCGCACAAGAGCAGCCCGCACAAGAGCAGCCCGCACAAGAGCAGCCCGCACAAGAGCAGCCCGCGCAAGAGCAGCCCGTACAAGAGCAGCCCGTACAAGAGCAGCCCGTACAAGAGCAGCCCGTAC
>DATHXP010000077.1:0-13620 GCA_035459605.1 Halomonas sp.
ATGGCCTCATCCAGCGCCTCGCGCTCCGCGCGCAGCGCGCTGAGCTCGTCCTCGCGAACCGAAGGGTTCTTGCGCGCCAGCGCTTCCAGACGGCTCAGCTCGCCGTCCAGGCTGGCGCGCATGCGCTCCTGGGCGGCCTCGACGATGGTCGGAAGCTCGCGTTCGGCCTCGGCCTCAGACAGCTCGATCAGCGTGCGCAGCCTGTCCTGATGGTGCTTGATCAGCTCGCGCGCGTGCGACTTCTTGACCTTCTGCAGGTGCTTCGACAGGCCGGCAAAGGACACCTTGTCGGTCAGGTTGGCGCCCGAGGCGTCGAGCAGCACCCGCACCGCCGTGGGCGGCAGAAAGCGGTTGAGATGCAGTCGCTTGGGGGCCGGGCAGTAGGTGCGATACACCAGCTCGGCCATCAGTCGCCCGCCGGGAATGGCCGGGTGCTTGAGCAGCGCCAGTGCGCTATTGCCCATAGCGCCGTCCAGGATGCGGCCCATCATCTCGCGCACCAGCGGGTGCTCCCAGGACAGCCGCTGCACGTCGTCCCGGGCCAGGGCGCGGCGCCGGGAAAAGGTGGCGGTAAAGCCGTCCTCGCCCTTGGCCAGGCCCGGCAGGCCGTCGAGCATCTGCCCGCCGGGCTTGAGGTGCATCAGGCCGCCGCCAAGCTCGCGGGTATCCACGCCGAAGATGTCCAGGGCGCGTTCCAGGTAGCGCGGCAGGGCGCTGTCGGCGTCCAGCTCGCGAATGGCGTCGATGATGGCCTCGGCCCGGTCATGGCGACAGGCGTTCAGCTCGAGCAGCCGGTTGTGCCCGGCGTCGCGCTGGGCCAGGCGGCTGTCGAACAGCGCTCGGGTGGTGGCGATGACCTCGTCCATGCCGTCGGGGTCGAGCAGCGACTCGGCCAGCTCGTCGCCGAAGGCGTCGAACAGCTCATTGCCCAGGCCGTGCGGCGCGCCGAAGGCGTCGAGGCCGTGCCGATACCAGCGCAGCAGCTGCTCGCCGGGGCTGTGCGCGAATAGCGGCACGTGGATCTCGATGGCGTGGCGCTGGCCGATGCGGTCCAGGCGGCCGATGCGCTGCTCCAGCTGGTCCGGGTGCAGCGGCAGATCGAACATCACCAGATGGCGGCAGAACTGGAAGTTGCGGCCCTCGGAGCCGATTTCGGAGCACACCAGCACCTGGCAGCCGTCTTCGTCATCGGCAAAGGCCGCCGCCGCCCGGTCGCGCTCCACCAGCGACAGCCCCTCGTGGAACACCGGCGCGTGCACGCCGCCCAGCACCCTGAGCCCTTCGGCCAGCCCCAGCGCGGTCTCGCGCTGATGGGCGATGACCAGAACCTTGTCCTGTCCCTTGTCATGCTCCTTATCGTCGCCAAGCGCGGTGAGCTTTTCCAGCAGCCAGGTGACGCGCGGGTCGAACTGCCACCAGGGCTCGGTATTGAGCGGGTCGTCGGACAGCGCCCGGTACATGTTGTCCAGATAGATCAGCATATCGGGATAGTTGAGCCCGGTACGGATCAGCAGATCATCCAGGCGGTCTTCATCCCGGGCCAGGCGACGCAGCTCGCGGCGATAGGGCGCGGGCAGCTCCAGTGGGGCGACGTTCAGGCGACGCTCGGGAAAGCCGCCCACGTGGCGACGGCTGTTGCGAAACATCACCCGGCCGGTGCCGTGGCGGTCCAGCAGCTGCTCGCGCAGCTGCTGGCGCGCGGAATCCTGCTGTTCGGCGTCGCCTTCGGGGCTGGTCAGCGTCGCCAGCAGAGCGAGGCTGTCGGGGTCGTCGGCCACGGCGGCTATCTGGTCGCGGTCGGCGTCGGCCTGGCTGGCCGAGACGGGATTGGTGGCGGTGCCGGGCAGGCGCGCCAGGGCATCGATGGCGCTCGCCACTTCGCCGTAGTGGCGCTCTTCTTGCTGAAATTCGCTGAAGCTGTGGTAGCGGTTCGGGTCGAGCAGGCGCAGGCGCGCAAAGTGGCCGTGCTGGCCCATCTGCTCCGGCGTGGCGGTCAGCAGCAGCAGGCCGGGCACCTTGGCGCTGAGCCGCTCGACGCAGGCGTAGCCGGGGCCGATCTCGTCGTCGGACCACTCCAGATGATGCGCCTCGTCGACGATCATCAGGTCCCAGCGGCAGGCCTCGGCCTGCCGCTGGCGATGCGGGTTGGCGAACAGCCAGTCCTGACTTGCCAGTACCAGCTGGCCGCTGTCGAAGGGGTTGTCGCCAGCCTGGGCCAGGCTCTGCTGCTCGTCGAGCAGGGTGACTTCCAGGCTGAAGCGGCGCAGCAGCTCCACCAGCCACTGGTGGGTGAGGCTGTCCGGCACCAGCAGCAGCGCGCGCTCGACCCGGCCCGCGAGCAGCAGCCGGTGCAGGATCAGGCCGGCCTCGATGGTCTTGCCCAGCCCCACCTCGTCGGCCAGCAGCACCCGCGGCGCGTGGCGGCGCGAGACTTCGTCGGCGATATACAGCTGGTGAGGAATCAGCTCAATCTTGGGTCCGGCAAGCCCCATGGCTGGATTCTGCTCGGTGCGGTGGTAGTGGTGCAGGGTGCGAAAGCGCAGCTCGAACCAGTCGTTGCGGTCGACCTGGCCGGTCAGCAGGCGGTCGCGCGCCTGGTCGAAGCGCATGCTGTCGGCCAGCTGCGCCTCGGGCAGCTCGCAGGGCTCGCCGTGCGGGTCCTTGCCGATATAGATGATCAGCCCGTCGATTTCCTTGCTGTCATCGACCACCATCTGCCAGCCCTCGGCGGACTGAACGCGATCCCCGGCGCCAAAGACGACGCGGGTCAGCGGCGCGCGCTGCGCGCTGTAGGTACGGGTTTCCTGACTGGCGCCAAACAGCACCGTGACGCTGCGCCTGTCGCCGCTGAGAATAGTGCCCAGGCCGAGTTCGGCCTCGCCATCGCTGATCCAGCGCTGACCGGGAGAGAAATCGCTCATGATGCCTCAGGAGTGCTTGGGTTCGGGTCGTGCGCCGCTGGCCATGCCCGACTCGTCAGCGGCAGGGCGCGGTATGGTACAGCAAAGCTTCCCCGGCCTTAAGCCCCTTGGGAATGTAGGCTCAGGGCGCCTTCAGCCAGTCATCGAGCGTCGCGCGGCTCAGCTCGCCCACGTGCTGGCGCCGGGCGCGCCCCTGGCTGTCGAACAGCAGCGTAGTGGGCAGCCCCGGCGCTGCGCTTTCGACCATCATGCGCTGGCGCGGATCGAGCAGCGCGTGGCGGAACGCCAGGCCGCCGTCGTCTAAGTAGCGCACCACCGACAGCAGGTCTTCGCCTTGGTTGATCACCACCACCGTGACGTCGTCCCGGGCATCGAGCTCGGCCAGCAGCGGCATTTCGCGCCGGCAGGGCGGACACCAGCTGGCCCACAGGTTGATGAGCAGGTGCTGATCCTGCAGCTCGCTGAGCACAACGCTGTCGCCTTCCAGGTTGTTCAGGCCGAGTACGGGCAGCTGGCGCAGCGCCATGGGGCTGGAAAAGGGCGCCAGCTGCGCCAGCGCCAGCCACATCAGCGAGGCGGTGATGCACAGCCCCGCGGCACCCAGCAGCGCGCCGAGCCGGTCGCGCAGCGTCCAGGCGCTCCACACCAGCGCCGCGGCCAGCCCGAAGCCCCCGCTAAAGCCGGGCAGCCAGAAGCGCAGCGCATCCAGCGGGCTTTGCGCGTAGCTCTCGAAGTTCAGCGCCACATGGCCCAGGCGGGCGCTGACCAGCCAGACCAGTATCAGGCCGCTGAACCAGCGGATATGCCGCCGCCGCGGCAGGCCGAGCAGTATCGCGCTCACGCCCAGCAGGCAGGCGGCGACGAACAGCGCATAGAGGCGCGGCAGCGGGATCAGCAGCGGACCCAGGGCGAAGGCATCCATGGCGAAAGCGACACTCCTGATATTCGGCGGCAGGCGCCCGGGCGGTTACACTGGGCGCATCTTTGATTCTCAAACTCGATCTTCAAGCCTAGTGTCGCCGCATCGGGCTGTCACTTAGCGAAAGCGGCACGGGAGCAGACATGGCCAAAAAGTCTTTCGATACCCTGCGCGCCCTGGCCATTGCCAGCCAGGCGCTGGGCTTTATCGTGATCATTACCCTGGAAACCCTGATGCACGACGCGGCGCGACCCTGGCAGGCCGCGACCCTGGCGGCCATGGTCGCCAGCGCCCTGGGGATCGCGCTGGCTCGCCACTACCGCCGCAACAAGGCGCGCAAGGCGCGGGATCGGTGGAAGAGTGAAGAGTGATGCAAGCCAGCCCCGCCGCCTGCCGGCCGCCCGGCGCTATCAGGAAATGGCAGCGCCCGCTGCCCCTCAGGATGATGGCGCCGGGCGCAGCGCATGTCGGAAGCGCTCGATAAAGTCTTTCGCCGGGCGGGACAGCGGCTGCTCGCGCGCGCTGAGCAAGTAGAAGGTGTCGTTCAGCTCGGCCTTCAGCGGACGGGCCGCGGTGGTCGAAGTGTCCGCCGCCGCGGCGTTAAGCGCATCGATTACCGCGATGCCCGCGCCTCGCTCCACCATTTTCACGGCCTGAAGCGCCAGCGAAACTTCCAGCCGGGTGCGCGGTGATATTCCTTCGGCCGCCAGTGCGCGGCTGAGCGATCGGCGACCGGGGTCTTGCGCCTCGTATTGAATCAGCGGCTGGTCCTCGAGGTCGCGCAGAGTGATGTGGTCGAGCTCGGCAAGCGGATGGTTGAGCGGTATCAGGCAGACGTTAGCCAGCCGAAACCGCTCGGCGCTCAGCCGCTCGTCCTGCCCGCCGATCAGCGCGAAGCCGATTTCTGCATGCCGGGTTATGACGTCCTCAACGACCTGCTCCGAGCGCTGATGAATCAGGCGAATTCGCTGATCGGGATGCTGCCTGGCTGTTTCGGCCACAATCTCTGGCAGAAAGGTCAGGCCCAGCAGGGGGAGGGCGCTAACGGTCAGCCCGCCCATCTCGCGCTGGCGAATGCGCTGCGCGGTGGCGCGCAGCCGGTCGAGCCCCTGCCACAGCCGCATCTGCTCACGATAGAACAGCCAGGCTTCGGGCGTCGCTATCAGGCGCCCGCGCTGCCGGGCGAAGAGTGCGAACCCCAGGTCGTACTCCAGCTGCTTGAGCAGTCGCGTCACCCCCGGCTGGGCAATCAGCATGTGCCGGGCCGCCGCCGATACGCTGCCGCTCTCCATGGTGTGGCGAAACGCCTGGAGCTGGCGGTCGCTGAGTCGAGGCGTCGGCCAGCTGCTATACGCGCTGTTTTCGTGCGCGCCTTGGCTGTGCGTGCTGCCGGCGCTGTCGTCAGTCGTGCCGTCGTGCATGGCGTCCTCCCTTGATAGCTTGCTCTCGGTTCTTTTCCAATCCATAACAATTAAACATGGAATGGCCAGCTATTGGTATTGGAGCGTATGCCAAGGCTGTTCTATCGTCGAAGAAACCCTTTCACGGTGCGTGCGCATGCGGCGCGACTTCATGATCATCGGCGGCGGCGTGGTTGGTCTGGCGGTGGCCTATGGGCTGGCGCGCCGGGGCCGTAGCGTCTGCGTGCTCGATGAGCACGATGGCTCGCTGCGGGCCTCGCGGGGCAATGCCGGGCTGATCTGGGTGCAGGGCAAGGGCGCGGATATGTCCCGCTATGCCCAGCTGTCGCTGGCCACCAGCCGCGCCTGGCCGGCGTTTGCCCAAGAGCTCACCGAGCGTACCGGGGTGGCGCTGGAGTACGAGCGGCGCGGCGGGGTGGATCTGTGCATGAGCGCGGCCGACGCCGAGGTGCTGCGCGCCGATTACCGGGCCCTGTACGACACCCCTTGGGCTCGCGAAGCGGGCGTGCGCTGGGAGTATCTCGACCGCCAGGCGCTGAGCGAGCACTTGCCGGGGCTCGGCCCCGACGTTCACGGCGGCACCTGGACGCCCCACGATGGCCACTGCAATCCGCTGTACTTGCTGCGCGCGCTGACCGCGGCCAGCCTGGCGCTCGGGGTGGAGATATTGCCCAGCCATCCGGTGCGGCGAGTCGCCGGCGGCGAAACTTTTGGTTCTCAACAGGGCTTTCATGCTGAGACGCCCCGGGGGCGCATCGCCGCCGAGCGGGTGGTAGTGGCCGCGGGGCTGGGGGCGAATCGCCTGGCGCCGATGCTGGGGCTGGCCGGGCAGGTGCATCCGGTGCGCGGTCAGGTGCTGATCAGCGAGCGCTTGGCGCCGAGTGGCCGCCTGCCGACGCCGCAGATACGTCAGACCGCCAGCGGCGGCTATCTGATCGGCGATGTGCTCGAGCACGTCGGCCTGGACACCCGGGTAACGCTTGAAACGCTGCATGCCCTGGCGCGGCGGGCGGTGGCGATCTACCCCGACCTGGCCCGGGCGCGGCTGGTGCGGTCGTGGAGCGCGCTGCGCGTCATGACCCCCGACGGCAGCCCCATCTACGCGGCCTCAAGGAGCCATCCGGGAGCCTATAACCTGAGCTGCCACAGCGGCATCACGCTGGCGGCCTTCCATGCCGGCGAGCTGGCCGAGGCCATCGATGATGATGCCCTGACCCAGCGCTACCCCGAATTCTGCACGAGGCGCTTCCATGCTGATTCGACATGACAAGGCCCGCGCGGTCGACGAGGTGACGATCGTGCTGGACGGCGTAAGCCAGCGCGTACCGGCCGGCCTGTCGGTGGCGGCGGCGGTGCTGATGCTGGCCGGTCCGGCCGGCTATCGCCGCCATGTGGCCGGTGGCCCGCGCGCTCCGCTGTGCATGATGGGCGTGTGTCACGACTGCCTGATCACCATCGACGGCGCGCCCAATCGCCAGGGCTGCCTGGAGCCGGTGCGCGAAGGCATGACGATCGCCCGTCAGGGGGGCCAGCCATGAGCGAGCCGGGCAGCGTGTTCACCGAGGTGGCGATCATCGGCGCCGGCGCCGCCGGCATGGCGGCGGCGCTGCGCCTGGTGGAGGCAGGAATTAGACCGCTGGTGCTGGATCAGGCGCCGGCGCCCGGCGGCCAGATCTATCGCCAGGTCGCTACGCCGGCGCTGGGTGGCGAGATCCTGGGGCCGGATTACCTGGCCGGTCAGCCGCTGGTGGGGCGCTTTGCCGACGCCGCCGAGCAGGGGCGCATCGACTATCGGGCCAGGCACCGGGTGTGGTGGGCAGAAGCCGATGCGGAGCTTGGCGGCGTGACGCTGGGCGTGCTCGACGGCGGCGGCAGCTCGCGTATCTGGCAAGCACAGCGCCTGCTGGTGGCCAGCGGCGCCATGGAGCGCGGCTGGCCCTTTCCCGGCTGGCAGCTGCCCGGCGTGATGCAGGCCGGAGCCGCGCAGATCCTGCTGAAGCAGGGCGCGCTGTTTACCGGCAGCGCGCCGGTGCTGGCGGGCAGCGGGCCGCTGCTATACCTGCTGGCCTGGCAGTACCTGCGCGCCGGCCGGGCGCCGCGCTTGATCCTCGACACCGCCGCTGGCCTGGGGCTTGGCGAGATGCTGCGCCGACCGCGCCAGAGCTTTCGCGCGCGGGGTTACCTGAGCAAGGGGCTTGCGATGATGGTGGCGCTCAGGCGCGCCGGTGTGCCCGTGCTGCGCGGACTCGAGGCCCTGCGCGCCGAGGGCGATGAGCGCCTCGAGCGTGTCGCATACCGCCGCGGCGGGCGCTGGGAGTCTCTCGAGGCCGACTGGCTGCTGACCCACATGGGCGTGGTGCCGGAGCCTCAGCTGAATCGCGGTCTCGGTATCGAGCATGGCTGGTCGGACGACCAGCAGGCGTTTGTGGCGCGGCGCGGGCCGCGGCTCGAGACGCTGCCGGGGGTGTGGCTGGCCGGTGACGCCGGCGGCATTGGCGGCGCGGTGAACGCCGAGCGCGAAGGGCGCCTGGCGGCGCTGGGGCTGCTTGAGGCCCGGCTCGAAGGCTCATTTGAAGCCCAGCTCGAAGGCTCGTCGACGCCTGCTTCTTTTGCCGCCGAGCGCCAGGCCCTCGAGCGCGCGCGAGCCAAGGACCTCGACGCGCGTCGGCTGCTGGATGCGCTGTTCCGCCCGCCGGCCGGCTGGCTGCGGGCGCAGTCCGAGTCGACCCTGGTGTGCCGCTGCGAATCGGTCACCCGGGGTCAGCTGGAGCAGGCCATTGAGCAGGGGGCCTTTGGTCCCAATCAGCTCAAGGCCTTTACCCGCTGCGGCATGGGGCCCTGTCAGGGTCGCCTCTGCGGCGATAGCGTCGCGCGCCTGCTGGCGGCCCGTACGCAAGCGGGGCAGAACGCCGACCCGCGGGAGGTGCGCGACATCGAACCGGGGGCCGAGCGCATGGACGCGGTGGGCTACTACCATATTCGTCCGCCGCTGTGCGCGATCACGCTGGGCGAGCTGGCCGCTGCGGCCGACCCCGGTGCCAACGTCAAAACGAGTTCTTCCCCACAATGACAATCCATCACGAGGTACCACCATGTCTTTCCATCTGAACCGTTCACTGCTGTCGTCCACCCTGCTTGTCACTCTGGCGGGTGCCGCCCTCAGCGTTTCTCTTGGCGCCGGTGCCGATGAGCGCCCCTTGCGCATCGGCGTCGACATTCCCTATCCGCCCTATCAGGTCAAGCTGCCGGACGGTTCGCTGACCGGGTTTGAGGTTGAGCTGATCGATGCGGCCTGCGAGCAGATGCAGCGCCAGTGCGAGTGGGTGGAGCAGGGCTGGGACGGCATCATTCCGGGGCTGCTGGCGCGCAAGTACGACCTGATTGCCTCGGCCATGAACATCACCGATGAGCGCTCGCAGCAGGTGCTGTTTTCCGAGCCCTATTACCAGGTGCCGTCGGTGTGGGTCGGCAAGAGCGACGTGGACATTGACCCCGAGGGCGACCTGTCGGGGCTGGCCATCGGCGTGCAGCAGGGCACCATCCAGGATGAGTACGTCACCACCTTCCACGATACGGCCGATATTCGCCGTTACGCGGACTCCGGCGGCGTGGTCAACGACATGTTTACCGGACGGCTGGATCTGGTGTTCACCGCCTTCCCGCTGGCTCAGGAGAGGCTGCTTACCGAAGAGCAGTTTGCTCGTCAGGGCGAGCTGGTCACCGGCCCCGAATCCATCTACGGCCCGGGGGTGGGTGCGGCCTTCCGAAAGCGCGATCAGGAGCTTGTCGCGACGTTCAACCAGGCCATGCAGGCGCTGCGCGATAACGGCACCTACGACGCCCTGTGGCAGAAATATATCGGGGATTGAGTAGTACCCGCCGCCGCAGCGCGGCGGGCTTCGCGACACCTGATCAGTCGTTGTCGACGGTGCCGGCCCCGGCGCCGGCGCGCGAGGCGTCGTTGGACTCGACGAGAATGCGCGTGGCCAGCTCCTTGAGCCGGTTCCACACGGCGTCGTCGATGCTGATGCCGTCGAGCATGGCGCGTTCGCGGCTGGCCAGCAGCGCCGACTCCTCGTGGCGGGCGAGCAGGTCGTAGTCGAACTCGGAGCGCATCGAGGGCAGCAGGTCGACGTGGTTGGCAAACACCAGGGTGATGCCGTCGTTGGGCTCGTTTTCTTCGGGAACCTGCTTTACCGCATAGACGCGGATCTCGGGCACCGAGCCGTTGGCGCGAAAGCCGACGACCTGCTCGATCAGCGGCGGTTCGCCGCTGCCGTCTCCTTTGGGGGCCTGGGCGTTGCGCCAGAAGGCGGTGACGTTCATGCCGCGCCCGGCGATGCGGGCCAGGTAGCCCATGATCAGCTGGCGGTTGTGGCAGCGGCGGATCTTGATCACCGAGAGCCCGCGGGCGCGCGCCTTGGCAAAGCCCAGCTCCAGCGCCAGGCTCGAACTCCTAAGTACGCTGTGGCCCTGGCCGTCGAGCACCGCGAGATCGCCGTCGGAATAGAGCTGCACCGGCGCGCGCTCCTGCTCCTGCTGCTCGGCCAGCAGGTAGTCGAGGCCGCGGTTCAGAGCCTCCAGCCCGTCGAGCTCATGCAGCTGCATCCAGGCGACCATGTCGGCGGCGTCGCTGGCGTCGCCGTCTTCGAAGCCTATGCCCAGGAAGGCCTTGCGGCACAGCCCCTGCAGCTCGTTGTAGGAGACCTTCATGTTGTGACTCCTGTGGTGACAGTAGTGAGGGTGTTCTCCGCGCTGGTTGACAATGATGTGTCCAGTGAGGGTTCCAGCGGGAAGCCCCAGTCGTCAAAGGCGCGCAGGTCGTCGGGCTCGGCGTTGAGCTCCTCGACCAGCGGCGCGCCCTGGAACAGGGTGATGCGCACCCAGCGGTCCGACTTGGGATCGAAGCGGCTGGCGCCGAAGAACGACAGCTTGGTGCGCAGCAGATGCATGGGCTTCATGTCGCGGGCCCAGAGGTTGGCGCGAATCTCGCCAAAAGGCGTCTCGGCCATGGTTTGAATGCGGCGCACGATCTCCTTGTGGCGCGAGTGCTGGATCAGGAAGTCCACCGTCGTGGCGCGCGGGTTCGCGTCAAGGTATTCGCCAATGACCCGATGGGTGTCGGCGACCCGCGGCGCGATGGCCAGCTTGAGCTCGCGGTCGGCGCCGGGCTCGCGGCCCCGCACCCCGAGCCGCGGCTCTTCTTTCTCGATAGAGCGATACCAGAACCAGTAGCGGCTGTCGGGATCGTTGAAGTCGTAGGACAGCGCCCAGTCGTAGCGGGTCTCGATCAGCTGCTTGAGGCGCACCAGCGGCATTTCCGGCGTCAGCTCCAGGCGCTCATCGACGCCCATGCGGTCCTCGAAGGGCTCGACGATATCCGGGTAGATCTCCAGCAGCAGGGTATTGAGCAGCTCCTGGGCCTCCAGCGACAGGGTGCGGTGGCTCCACTCGATCAGCTCCTGCCACAGATCGACGGCCAGCGGCACCTGCTCCAGCCAGGCGCGCACCCCGGGCAGGGCGGCGGCGGTTTCGGCGTTGCGCGCGCTCTGTTCCGCGTCTTCGGTGACGGTCTGCTCCAGGTGGCGCTGGGCGCGGCTGACCAGCGCAATCAGCGCGGCGCGCTGCTCTTCGTTCGGCTGCTGGGCGCTGACCTGGGCCAGCGCCTGCTCGCGGCTCTCGACCCATTGCTCGATCAGCTGCGGGTGATTGATCAAAAACGGCGCCATGCCAAGCCCGGTGGAGTTGCCGATGCCCAGGTAGCGCTTGAGCGGCGTGGCCAGGCCCACGGCGGTGTCCGGCGCCTGGCGGCGGGCGATGTGCTCGATCTGCTCGATGGAGAAGTGGCGCAGCAGGTAGACCGCCAGCATCTGGGCCGAGAAGGGCCGCTGGAAGTCCGGATTGTCACGCAGCCGGTCGAAGTCGGCGATGCCGAACTTGCCGTTGCCGTAGACGGCGGTGGTGCGATACAGGTAGCCGACCCGGGTGATCCATTTCGGGTCGGGCTGGCGACCGGCGCTGAGCGCCTCGGTGAAGGCGGCGAAGTTGCGCAGGCTGCGGTTGGCCCGGGACAGCACCAGCAGGCGCGGGTGCTGGCGTCCGGCTTCCTGCAGCGGCACGTTGGCCGCCATCTGCTCGAGCAGGGCGTCGTCCACGTCGCCCTCGACCACGCCAAAGGTCACATCCCACGCCTCGGCGATGACGCGATCCGAGCGCGCCTCGTCGGGCAGCGGCTGGGAGAAGATCACCCCGTGATAGCGGCCGCGCGGCGTCTGCAGGCGATAGATGGCCGTGCCGTGGCCGGCGTCATCGAGATCGAAGCGCGTCGCGCTGATCTGCCAGCGCTGGCGCGCCATCTGGCGCATTAGGCTGCGCACGAAGCTCAGGCGGCTGGGGTGCAGGCTGCCCAGGCGCTCCAGGTCCATGACCCGTTCCGGAGCGCGCAGGCGCAGGCTTTCCTCGAGCGGAGAAACGCGATCAATCATGTCAGGCTCCCTTGGATGCTGGGTGACTTGATCGGGATGGCCGAACCGTTCGTGCCGGCTGAGCGGGCTGGGTCGGCGGGACCGCGATCGGCCTGAGATCCCGCGAGATCAGCCCCTGGGCGCGCGCCATGGCGATGGCGGCCTGGGGGCCGGTCCACAGCGACGGCAGCAGCACCAGCGACACCGGAATGGCGGTGATCACGATAAACTGCTGCAGGGCGCTGATCTGGCCGGCGCCCATGTACAGCAGGATCGCCGCCATCAGCGCCATGGCGATGCCCCAGAAGGCGCGGATCAGCGGATTCGGCCGGTCGTGCCCGGCAACCACCACGGCAATGGCGTAGCTCATGGAGTCGCCGGTGGTGGCGACGAAAATAGTGGTCAAAAGCAGGATCGCCAGCGCCATGAAGGTGCCGCCGGGCAGCGCCTGGGCCACGGTGAGGGTGGCCACGTCGAACTGGAAGTTGTTCAGCGCCTCGCTCAGGTCGATGACCCCGGTGAACTGGTAGAAGATGCCCGAGCCGCCCAGCAGGGTGAACCAGATGGTGGTGGCGATGGGCGCCAGCACGGCGACGGTCAGGATCATCTGGCGGATGGTGCGCCCTTTGGAGATGCGTGCAACGAAGATTGCCATCAGCGGGCCATAGCCGAGAAACCAGGCAAAGAAGAACACCGTCCACCACTGCATCCACCAGTCCGGCGCGCTCTGGGCGGTCATGGTCGACATGATGAAAAACTTGCCCAGGTATTCACCAAAGCCCTGGGTAAAGGCGTTGACCAGAAACAGCGTGGGGCCGAACAGAAAGATCACCGCCGCGATGCCCAGCGCCAGGAAGACGTTGAGACGGCTCAGCAGCTGGATGCCCTTGTCGATGCCGGTAACCGCCGAGGTGACGTAGATGGCACCCAGGACGACCAGAATGACCAGCTGGGTGGAATGGGTGTTGGCGAAACCAAGCAGCTCATGCAGGCCGAAGCTCACCTGGGTGGCGAGAAAGCCGATGGGGCCCACGGTGCCGGCCACCACGGCGATGACGCACAGGGCATCGACCACGCCGCCGAAGGCGCCGCCCATGATGCGCTCGCCGAACACCGGATAGAGCAGGGTGCGCGGCTGCAGCGGCTGGCCCTTGTCGTAGTGGGCGTGGGCCAGCACGACAGAGGTCAGGCTGCCCAGCACCGCCCAGGCCAGAAACCCCCAGTGCATGAACGACTGGGCCAGCGCCGGCGCGATGGCGTCCACGGTGCCTGCTTCGGTATGGAAGGATGGCGGTGTCACCACGAAGTGGTAGATCGGCTCGCCGGCGGCGAAGAACACCCCGCCGCCGGCGAGCAGGGTGCACATGATGATCGACACCCACTTGAAGGTGGAAAGCTCCGGGGTGCGGGTGTTGCCGATACGCGCGCTGGCCATGGGCGTACAGGTCAGGCCGATGGCGATCAGAAACGTCAGCAGCAACAGCAGCTGGAAATAGGCGCCGAATGTTTTAGCGGTCCAGGCGAAGCCCGTGGCAATGGCATCAGCGGTGCCCTGGATGTCATATAGCGACAGGCCCACGAACAGCAGGATGAAGCCGATGCTCAGAGTGAGCACGACGGGATCGCCGAAGCGATGCTGGCCCTTGGGCAGCGCGGCGTCGGTATTGGCGTTGGTCTTGGTTGACGACATCAGAGTGTCCTCTGGCGTAGGCCCCTCGAAGAGCGGGGCCGCTGTTGTGATTTTTTTGGCTGTGATTTTTATTGTTGTTGATCACTTTCGTTCAGGCGACCCGGTTCAAGCGCTGCTGCGGCGTGGCGGCTCGCTCCAGCAGCGCCACCCAGTTGCGGCCCATGATCCCGGCGACTTCGCTCTCGCTGAAACCGACCTCGCGCAG
>DATHXP010000078.1:0-6715 GCA_035459605.1 Halomonas sp.
GCGGGCGCCCATCGCCGGGCAGCGTAACGCCGCGAGCCGGCCTCAGCAAGCCTCCGTCGCCGGGTCTCAAGGCTATTGCAGTTGATATTGTGACTCGGAGCTGATCCGGCAACAGGTCTGCGAGGGGGCGCTGTAAACCCATCCTTGGGCGCTACCTACGCCATCCATGGCGTAGAACCCCCTCTTCGACCTGTTCCCGGCGCTTCTGTCGTGTCTAACTGCGATTGCCCTGCGCCGGGTCTACTGTTGCCTGCAGTGATACAGGCGGCCGTGGCTGTGGCCGGCGCGAACCTCGCGATGCAGCGCCCAGTCCGGCGGCACCTCGAGCGCCAGTCCGGCTTCGGTTTCCACATAGACCCAGGCGTCCTGTGCCAGCCAGCCGCCGGCCAGGGCGGCGCAGCAGGGGGCCGCCATTGCCTGGCGAAAGGGGGGGTCGAGGAAGACCAGGTCGAAGTGCCGGGGCGGGCCGGCCAGAAACCGCATCGCATCGCACCTGACAATGCGGGCGCGGTCGTCGCTGATGCCCAGCGCGGCCAGGTTGTCGCTAAGCGCAGCCGTCACGCGGGGATCGCTCTCCACCAGCAGCGCCTCGGCGGCACCCCGCGATAGCGCTTCCAGCCCTAGCGCGCCGGTGCCGGCGCACAGATCCAGCACCCGGGCGCCGGGCGTGACGCCGGCCAGCCAGTTGAACAGGGTCTCGCGAACGCGGTCTGGGGTGGGCCGCAGCCCGGGACGCTCGATGACCGGCAGCAGGCGGCGGCGAAATTCACCGCCGATGATGCGCAGCCGGCCGCCGCCGGTCGCCGAGGCTGTTTGCCCCTTGGGAGCACGTCGTCGTTTCATGGGGCAATTGTAGCGGGCGGCTTGTCCACAGTCATGGTGCGCGATGGTAGGATGTGGGCATTCGTTCACCTGCGAGGCAGTGATCTCCCCATGTTCGATTTTTTTAAACGCAAGAAGCGCAAGGATGAAGCGTCGGCGCAGGAGGTGCCGGAGCAGGATCTTATTGAACAGGAGGTTCCACAGGAGCGTGCGCCCGCAGCGGAGGAGGCGCCTCCGGCCTCGGCGCCGATAGACGAGTCGTCCGAACCCGTCGAGACGGCCGAGCAGGTCGCGCCTGCCGTTGCCCCCGCTGACGCCGAAACGGCGGAGCCCGAGCCGCTCTTCGAAAGCGCCGAGGCTGGCGTCCCTGAGGTCGCCGCCAGCGCTCGGCAGGAGAATGTCGGCGGTGAAAAGCCCAGGGGCGAAAAGCGCGGCTGGTTCCGGCGCATGCGAGAAGGCCTGGGCAAGACCCGGGCCAACCTCTCCGACGGCGTGGCCAACCTGTTCCTGGGCCGCAAGCAGATCGACGACGAGCTGATGGAGGATCTCGAGACCCAGCTGCTGCTGGCCGACGTGGGAATCGAGGCCACCACCGGCATCATCGATCGCCTGAGCGAGCGCGTGTCGCGCAAGGAGCTCAACGACCCCGAGGCGCTCTATCGGGCGCTGCAGAACGAGCTGGCCGCGCTGCTGGAGGGCGTCACCCAGCCGCTGGCGCTGCCGCCCAAGGGCGAAGGCCCCTTTGTGATTCTGGTGATCGGCGTCAACGGGGTGGGCAAGACCACCACCATTGGCAAGCTGACCCAGCGCTTCCAGCGCGAGGGGCGCAGCGTGATGCTGGCCGCCGGCGACACCTTCCGTGCCGCCGCGGTCGAGCAGCTCAAGGTGTGGGGCGAGCGCAACGACGTGCCCGTGGTCGCCCAGCACACCGGCGCCGACAGCGCCTCGGTCGTCTACGATGCCCTGGCCGCGGCCCGCGCGCGGGGCGTGGACGTGCTGATCGCCGATACCGCCGGCCGGCTGCACAACAAGGCGCACCTGATGGAAGAGCTCAAGAAGGTGCACCGGGTGATGGGCAAGCTTGACGCCAAGGCTCCCCACGAGGTGATGCTGGTGCTGGACGCCGGCACCGGGCAGAACGCCATCTCGCAAGCCACCACCTTCCACGAGGCGGTGCCGATCTCCGGCATTACGCTCACCAAGCTGGACGGCACCGCCAAGGGCGGCATCATCTTTGCCCTGGCGCAGCAGCTCGAGATTCCCATTCGCTTCATCGGGGTGGGCGAGTCGCTGGATGACCTGCGCCCCTTCGCGGCCCACGAGTTTGTCGATGCGCTGTTCGCTCGCGACGACGGCGGCGCATGATTGTTTTCGAACACGTGGGAAAGCGCTACGGGGGGCGTTTCGATGCGCTGGCCGCGCTGAGCTTTCGCATTCGGCGCGGTGAAATGGTGTTTCTTACCGGCCATTCGGGGGCCGGCAAGAGCTCGCTGCTGCGTCTGATCATCCGCCTGGAGCGCCCCAGCCGGGGCCGTATCCTGGTGGCGGGTCACGACATTGACACCCTGCACGCCAGCCAGATTCCCTTCTACCGGCGCCAGATCGGGGTGGTGTTTCAGGACCACCAGCTGCTGTTCGACCGCTCGATCTTCCACAATGTGGCGCTGCCGCTGGAGATTCAGGGCATGGAGCCGCGCGAGTCGGCGCGGCGCGTGCGCGCCGCGCTCGACAAGGTGGGGCTTTTGCACCGCGAGCGAGCGCTGCCGATCGAGCTGTCCGGCGGCGAGCAGCAGCGCGTCGGCATCGCCCGGGCGGTGGTCAACAAGCCGGCCCTGCTGTTGGCCGACGAGCCCACCGGCAACCTGGACCCGCAGCTTTCCGCCGACATCATGCGGCTGTTCGAAGACTTCAACCGCATCGGTACCACGGTCATGATTGCCAGCCACGATCTGGCGCTGATCGCCCGCATGCGCTACCGCACGCTGCGCCTCAGGGACGGACGGCTGACGGCAGAACAGGAGGCGCCATGAGTCGCGAAGCGTCGAAAGGGCGCGGAGCGCGCGCGCAGCGCACCACGCTATCCAGCCGCTGGCGGGGCTGGCTGCGCCATCACCGGGCCATGTGCCTGGACAGCGCCCTGCGGCTGGTACGCTCGCCGCTGGGCAGCCTGTTTACCATGCTGGCCATCGCCATCGCCCTGGTGCTGCCGGCAGGTCTGTGGCTGATGCTGGACGGGGCGCGGCTGCTGGACGCCGAGCTGGACGCCAGCGCCACCGCAACGGCCTACCTGGCCGCCGACGTGGATGACGACGAGGCCGGGCGCATCCAGCAGGCGCTGAATGCGCATCCCGAGATCAAGGCGTCGCGGCTGATTACCGCCGAACAGGGCTTGGCCGAGTTCCAGCGGTCGCTGGGGCTTTCCGATCTGATGGCGCGTCTGCCAGACAACCCCTTGCCGGCCAGCATCGTGCTGAGCCCGTCGGATCCGTCGCCGCTGGCCATGCGCGCGCTGGCAGATCGGCTGGAAGAGCTGCCGGGGGTGGACGAAGTGCGCCTCGACCTGGCCTGGCTCGATCGGCTGCGCAAGCTGGCCGAGCTCGGACGCCGCGCTACCCTGGGGCTTGGCGTGCTGTTCGGGCTTGGCGTGCTGCTGGTGGTGGGCAACACCATTCGCCTGGCGGTGGCGAGTCGCCGCAAGGAGATCGAGGTGGTGACGCTGATCGGGGCCACCCACGCCTTCGTGCGGCGACCTTTTCTCTACAGCGGCGCCTGGTTCGGGCTCGGCGGAGGCGCGCTGGCGCTGGCGCTGCTGACCCTGGGCGCAGACTGGCTGGCCGCGCCAATCAGCGCCCTGGCGGCAAGCTACGGAGCCAGCTACTCGCTGCCGCGGCTGGGCTGGGCGGGCTCGGCAATTGTGCTGACCTGTAGTACACTATTGGGTTGGCTGGGCGCGTGGCTTGCGGTGAGTCGCCATCTGTCGAAAATACGCCCGCGCTGATCTGCCGGCTCGGGGTTTGCTGCAGCCTTGCCCGGTGTGGTCGAGGTGTGCAGCAGGGCATAAGTGGCTGGAAGCGCTTGGTTTAATGAACTGGAACGGTTTTTCGCGGTCATACTGTGGTAGTGATCACCAGGTTTTTTATGGAGACAATTTGCGTATGAGCACCAGTCTGCTACCGGTAGGCAACTTATCGCCAGGTCGAGATCTCAACGGCTACATTCAGGCCGTCAACGCTATCCCCATGCTCAGCGACGATGAAGAGCGCGAGCTGGGTTTTCGTCTTTACGACCATGGGGACCTGGATGCGGCGCGTCGCCTGGTCATGTCGCACCTGCGCTTTGTTGTCTATGTCGCGCGCAGCTACAACGGCTATGGTCTGGCGCAGGCGGATCTGATCCAGGAAGGCAATATCGGATTGATGAAAGCGGTCAGGCGCTTCGACCCCAATCAGGGCGTGCGGCTGGTCTCCTTCGCCGTTCACTGGATCAAGGCGGAAATTCACGAGTTCGTGCTGCGTAACTGGCGCATTGTCAAGGTCGCCACTACCAAGGCCCAGCGCAAGCTGTTCTTCAACCTGCGCGGCGCCAAGAAGCGCCTGACCTGGATGAACAGCGCCGAGGTCGACGCCATCGCCAAGGATCTCGACGTCAAGCCCGAGGTGGTACGCGAGATGGAGGGTCGCCTCGCCGCCCACGATGCCGGCTTCGATGGCGCACCGGATGACGACGACGAGGCCGCCTACCGCTCGCCGGCCCAGTATCTCGACGATGCCAGCCAGGATCCGGCCATCATGGTCGAAAACAGCGACTGGGAAGAGGACGCCTCAAGCCGCCTGCAGCGTGCGCTGAGCGATCTGGACGAGCGCTCGCGGGATATCATCCAGAGCCGCTGGCTGAGCAACAACAAGGCAACGCTGCACGAGCTGGCCGAGATATACGGCGTGTCCGCCGAGCGCATTCGCCAGATCGAGAAAAATGCCATGCACAAGGTGCGCCAGTGGATGGGTGAGCTCGAGGTCGCCTGAGGCCCCGTGCCACCCCATCGCCGCGCCTTGCTGCGGCTATGGCAGATTCTGTGATAGATCTTGTGATAGCTCTTATGATAGATACAGCGCCCCGGTCAGCGACCGGGGCGCTGCCGTTGGTGGCCCCGTGTTCCAAGTGGGCGTTACTGGCGGGGGCGCAGCAGCTGAGCCGACAGCAGCGCCCACTGTTCGTCCCAGTGCTCGGTGGGGCGGTGGCGGAAGTCGCTGCGCACATACTGCGAGATATGGCCCTCGAGCAGCGCCACCATCAGGTTGGCCGTTGCCGAAACGCTCGCGCTGGTGCGCTGCCCCTGGTGCAACTCGGCTTCGCGCAGCACCTGCTTGAGCTGGGTTTCGAGCCGCTCGAACAGCTGGTGGATGCGCTGCCTGAGGCGCGCCGTCTCGCCGGTGAGCGCGTCGCCGCCGAGCAGCCGGGACAGGCCGGGGTTCTTCTCGGCGAAGGCCAGCACCAGCATCAGGAGGCGCTCGCAGCGGGCCAGCGCCTCACCCTCCTCGTCGAGGATGCGGGTGACCCGCTCGAACAGCGTCTGCTCGATGAACTCGATCAGCCCTTCGAACATCCGCGCCTTGCTGGGAAAGTGGCGGTAGAGCGCCGCCTCGGACACGCCCACCTGGCGCGCCAGCGCGGCAATGGTGATGCGCTTGCCGCTGTCTTCCTCCAGCATCAGGGCCAGGCCTTGCAGGATCTGCTGCTGGCGGCTCGGGGGGGATATCGCCTGGGTCATGGTCATCGGCTCGTGTTATCGGCTCGTGTCGTCCCGCCTGGGGCTCAGTCGCTTGCTGGCAGGTTAGTGTTGTTGGTAATCAGGGTGCCAACGCCGGCGTTGGTGAAGATCTCCAGCAGGGTGGAGTGGGGCACGCGTCCGTCAACGATATGGGCGCTGGCCACGCCGCCCTTCACGGCGTCCAGCGCGCAGCGAATCTTGGGCAGCATGCCGCCGTGGATAGTGCCGTCAGCGATCAGCGCATCGACCTGGGCGGTGGATAGGCCGGTCAGCACCTCGCCCTCGGCGTCCATCAGTCCGGCGACGTTGGTCAGCAGCATCAGCTTCTCGGCGCTCAGCGCCTCGGCCAGCTTGCCCGCCACCAGGTCGGCGTTGATGTTGTAGCTGTTGCCCTGCTCGTCGACGCCGATGGGCGCGATCACCGGGATGAAGTGCTCGGCGGCCAGCATCTCGATCAGGTCGGTGGAAATGCTCTCCACCTCGCCCACGTGGCCGATGTCGACGATCTCGGGAACGGTCATTTCGGGGCTCTGATGCTTCACCTGCAGCTTGCGGGCGCGAATCTGGGCGCCATCCTTGCCGGTCAGGCCGATGGCCTTGCCGCCGCACTGGTTGATCAGATTGACGATGCCCTTGTTGACCAGGCCGCCAAGCACCATCTCCACCACGTCCATGGTGCGCGCGTCGGTGACGCGCATGCCGTCGACAAAACGCGACTCGATGTTGAGCTTCTCGAGCAGGCTGCCGATCTGCGGCCCGCCGCCGTGCACCACCACCGGGTTGATGCCGACCTCCTTCATCAGCACCATGTCGCGGGCGAAGGAGTTGATCAGGGTGTCCTCGGTCATGGCGTTGCCGCCGTACTTGACCACCACGGTCTTGCCGGAGAAGCGCTGGATATAGGGCAGCGCCTCGGAGAGCACTTCCACTACCTGGCGGGGATCATGGGTCGAGTCGGTCATCTTGGGTTCCTGTTGAAAAGTGCGTCTCAGCGAGGCAGCTTCAGCGCGGGATCGATCCTGTGCAGCGCATCGGTGAAGCGCGTGCGGATGCGCTCCAGGGCGGCCTGGTCGCGGCCTTCGAAGCGCAGCACCAGCGTCGGCGTGGTGTTGGAGGCGCGGCACA
>DATHXP010000079.1:0-4618 GCA_035459605.1 Halomonas sp.
GGGCTGGCTTGAGCAGCTGGCCGCCGGCGAGGCGCTGGCCTACGCGGGATTCAACCTGCTGGTGGCCGATGGCCGGCGCCTCTGGCACCTGCACCGCGGTTGCGACGGCCTCAGCCTCGAGCGCCTGGCGCCCGGCGTGCACGGCCTTTCCAACGCCAACCTGGACACGCCCTGGCCCAAGCTGGTCAGGGCCCGCCGGGCGCTGGCCCGCAGCCTGGAAAACGGCGGCTGGCCCGCCGCGGCGCTGGCGGCCTTTGCCGATGAGCGCCTTGCGCCTGATGCCGAGCTGCCCGATACCGGCATGGGCGTCGAGCGCGAGCGGCAGCTGTCGGCGGCGTTCATCCACGGCCGGGACTACGGCACCCGGGCAACCACCTGCCTGGAGTGGCGCGCCGACGGCCGCCTGGAAATGCACGAGGCCCGCTATGGCCCCGAGGCCGCGCCCCTGGGCAGCCGGCGCCTGGTCATCAGCGCGCCGCCGGCCGCAGCCGCCGAGCCCGAGTCAGTCGGTGTCCGGCGGTAGCAGGTGCCCCAGCTGCCACTCGTGCAGACGCGCGTCGAGCAGCCGCCCGACCGCTCGCGGTGAGTCCAGCGCCAGGGTCTCGTCGACCAGCGCCTGGGCGGCGCTGAGCGACACGCGCCGAATGGCGGCGCGCACCCGCGGCAGGCTGAGCGCGTTCATCGACAGCGCATCGAATCCCATGCCCATCAGCAGCAGCGCCCCGGCCGGGTCGCCGGCCAGCTCGCCGCATACCGAGACCGGCATCTCCAGCGCGCGCGCCTCCTGGGCCAGCCGCGCCAGCGCCGACAGCACCGCCGGGTGGAAGGCGTCGTGCAGGTCGGCCACCCGCGGGTTGTTGCGGTCCACCGCCAACAGATACTGGGTCAGGTCGTTGCTGCCTACCGAGAAGAAGTCGACCCGCCGGGCCAGCGCCCCCAGCTGATACAGCGTGGCCGGCACTTCCAGCATGACGCCCACCCGGGGCAAGCCCACCTCGAAGCCGTCCTCCGCCAGCTCGACAATGGCGCGGTCGAGCAGCCGCAGCGCATCATCGACCTCCTCGACGTTGGTCACCATCGGCAGCAGGATCTGCAGGTTGTCCATGCCCCGCGACGCCAGCAGCATGGCGCGCAGCTGCACCATCATCACGTCGGGATGGTCCCGGGTCACGCGAATCCCGCGCCAGCCGAGGAAGGGGTTGGCCTCGCTGATGGGAAAGTAGGGCAGATCCTTGTCGCCGCCGATATCCAGGGTGCGCATCACCACCGGCAGCGGCGCAAAGCTCTCCAGCTGGTCGCGGTAGAGGCGCATCTGCTCCTGCTCGCTGGGAAAGCGCTCGGCGACCATGAACGACACTTCGGTACGGTACAGCCCCACGCCGCTGACCCGCGATTTCAGCGAGCCGACCGCGTCCACCGCCAGGCCGGTGTTGACCATCAGCGGCATCGCATGGCCGTCGGGCGTGCGGCTGGGCAGGTCCTGCTCGTGCTCCAGCAGCTCGCTGATGGCGCGCTCTTCCTTGATCAGGGCGCGATAGCGGCTCTCGATATCCTGGCTCGGGCGCACGATCAGCCGCCCGCGGTGGCCGTCCAGCACCACCCGCGCGCCGTTGAGCCGCGGCAGCGGCAGGTCGGCCATCCCCATCGCCGCCGGGATGCCCATGGCCCGCGCGATGATGGCCACGTGGGAGTTGCTGGAGCCGTTGATCGACACCAGCCCGCCCAGGCGCTCGCGCGGAATTTCACCGAGCATGGCCACGCTGACCTCGTCACCCACCAAGATGGTGCTGTCGGGATAGCTGTCCGGCGTCTCGATGGACTTCTCCTGGAGGTGCGCCAGCACGCGGCGCCCCAGATCGCGCACGTCGGCGGCGCGCTCACTCAGGTAGTCGTCGTCGACGCGCTCGAGGTACTGCACGTGGCGGCGCACCACGTCGGCCAGGGCGCCGGGCGCCCACTGCCCTTCGCGGATGCGCTTGACCACCTCCTGGTAAAGCGCAGACTCTCCCAGCATCTGCTGGTAGACATCAAACAGCGCCAGCTCCTGAACCGAAATGCGGCTGGCCAGGCGCTCGCCGGCGGCGCGGATATCGTCGCGCACCCGCTGGATGGCATCTTTCAGGCGGGCGATCTCGAAATCCTGGTCGGTGGGAACCAGGTCCGGCACGCTGTCAAGGTCCGCCGGCGGCCCGATCACCACGCCTTCACCGATGGCCATGCCGGGGGAGGCGGCCACGCCGTGAAAGGTCACCTGCCCGCCCGTTGGGCTTGGCCGGTTCAGGTTGCCGGTCACCAGCGCGTGGGCCAGCACGCCGCCCAGCTGGGCGGCCATGGTGATCAGAAACGCCTCGTCGGCTTCGCTGTAGCGGCGCTTTGCGGCGTGCTGCACCACCAGCACGCCCAGCATGCGGCGCTGATGAATGATCGGCACGCCCAGAAAGCTGAAATAGCGCTCTTCGCCGGTGGATTCAAAGTAGCGAAAGCGCGGGTGCGCCTGGGCATCCTCGAGGTTGAGCGGCTCCTCGCGCTCGGCGACCAGCCCCACCAGACCCTCGCCAAGCGGCAGGATCACGCGCCCTACCGCCTGGGTCCGCAAACCGATGGTTTCCATCAGCACCAGCTGCTGCTGCTCGGCTTCGAACAGGTAAAAGGAGCACACGTCGGTGAGCATGGCCTTGCGAATGCGGCGCACCATGGTGGAGAGCGCCACCTCCAGGTTTCGCGCCCCGTTCACTTCAAGAATAATGCGACGCAGCACCTCAAGCATCGGCGTCTTGCTGTCCATAGTCGTCTCTCGCCTCGCTGGGGTGTGCCGGGGGCGCCCCGACCCTGTTTGCCGAACCGCTCGGCTGCCGTGCCTGCTCAGCTTCTGTCCCGCGCCAGTCGCTGCACCTGGGGCGACAGCTCGCGCAGCGCGCGACGATACACCTCGCGCTTGAACGCCACCACCTGGCCCAGCGGATACCAGTAGCTGACCCACCGCCAGCCGTCGAACTCCGGCTTGGCCGGGCCGCCGTCCACGCAGACTCGGTCGTCGTGGCAGCGAATCCTGAGCAGGAACCACTTCTGTTTCTGGCCGATGCACACCGGCCGGGAATGTGTTCTTACCATGCGTCGCGGCAGGCGATACCTCAGCCAGCCCCGGGTACAAGCAAGCACCTCGACATCGTCGGCGGTCAGGCCGATTTCCTCTTGCAGCTCGCGGAAGAGCGCCTGTTTGGGTGTCTCGTTTGCATTGATGCCCCCCTGGGGAAACTGCCAGGCGTTCTGCCCTACCCGACGCGCCCAAAGCAGCTGCCCCTGGTCGTTAGCAATAATGATGCCAACGTTGGGGCGAAAGCCGTCAGCGTCGATCACGGACTTCACCTTGTGAATTCATGTATGACAGACATTCTTCCACAAGGCCGCGAAGGGCCGCAATACGGGGCCGCGATACCGCCCCGCCCCGGCTCGTCGTTTTCGATCGCTTCTGCCATACTCCCGAGCGCGAACGCAGACCGCCCTATTTGAGGAAAACCGTGACCCTAGCCATCTTTGATCTGGACAACACCCTGCTCTCCACCGACAGCGACTACGCCTGGGGCGAGTTTCTGCTCGAACAGGGCGCCGTGGATCCCAAGGCCTACCGTGAGGCCAACGATCGCTTCATGGCCGACTACGAGGCCGGCACCCTGGACATGGACGAGTTTCTCGCCGTGGCGCTCAGGCCGCTGGCCGACAACACGCCCGAGCAGCTGGCCTCGTGGCACCAGCAGTTCATGATCGGCTGGATCGAGCCGCATATCCTCGAGCGCGGCGAGGAGCTGATCGCCCGCCACCGGGCCAGCGGCGATACGCTGCTGATCATCACCGCCACCAACCGCTTTATTACCGCGCCGATTGCCGAGCGGCTGGGCATCGACCACCTGATCGCCGTCGAACCTGAAATGAAAGACGGCCGCTACACCGGACGCGCCGTCGGCACGCCGAGCTTTCGCGAGGGCAAGATCACCCGCCTCGAACAGTGGCTGGCCGACAAGGAGCTATCCATGGAGAGCGCCTGGTTCTACAGCGACTCGCACAACGACCTGCCGCTGCTGGAGCGCGTCGCCCACCCGGTGGCTGTCGACCCCGACGACAAGCTGAGACAAATTGCCAAGCAGCGCGGCTGGCGCATCATCAGCCTGCGCGACTGAGCTAGCGAAAAGAGCGAAAAGGGGTCTGACCCCGATGCAATGATGCGATGACCCCGATGCGATGATGATATTCCCCCGCTGCTGCGGGGGATTTCTTTCCCTTGCAACTTAACGCTCAGCCCAACAGGTGCTCCACGGCGGCGCGCTCTTCGCGCAGCTCCTGCTCGGTGGCGTTCATGCGCTCGCGGCTGAAGTCGCTGATCTCCAGGCCCTGGACGATCGCGTACTTGCCGTCTTTACAGATGACCGGATGGGAGTACATGATGCCCGGCGCGATGCCGTAGCTGCCGTCGGCGGGGATCCCCATGCTGACGATGCCGTCGCTGCCCAGCGCCCAGTCGCGCATGTGGTCGATGGCGGCCGAGGCCGCGGACGCCGCAGATGACGCGCCGCGCGCCTTGATGATCGCCGCGCCGCGCTGCTGCACGGTGGGAATGAAGTCG
>DATHXP010000080.1:0-2910 GCA_035459605.1 Halomonas sp.
GACGCCAATCTTGCCGGCGCCGGGCAGATCGGCGCCGGCCACTTCGGTCGCCTCTTCCTGCCCGCTATCCGCAGCGGGCTCGGCATCGTCCTGAACGGCCGCCTGCTGGGTCTCATCCGCCGCTGCGTCGCCGTCGGCTGCAGCAACCTGCGCTTCGTCTTCGGCGGGGGCGGCGTCATCGCTGGCGGCTGCTTCGTTGCTGGGTGTGGCAGCCTCATCGTCAGCGGTCTCACCGGCGGGCACGTCCATGACCGGCTCAAGCATGTACCTGGTAACCGCTAGCATCTCTTCGTCGGAGAGGTTGGGGTTGCCGCCGCGCGCCGGCATGGCGTTGAAGCCGTTGATGGAGTGATCCAGCAGGGTGTCGAAGCCCTTGGTCACGCGATCGGCCCAGGCCGCCTCGTCACCGTAGATAGGCGCACCGGCGGCTCCGGTAGCGTGGCAGGCCATGCATAGGCTGTTGTAGATCGCTTCGGCGTCGATGTCTTCGCCTGACACCTCAGCCGCGCCGGACGCCGCAGAGTCGGCGCTGGCAACTGCCGATGCCGAGCCGGTGCCACAGTCTTCGCCCTGCACGCACAGCTCACCCACCGGCGCCAGCCGCTCTGCGATAGCCGCGCGCTCGGCGTCCTCCTGAGCGACGGCGGCGCCGGCGCTCAGGCCGAGGGCGGCCATGCACCCCATGATCAGCTTGCTGAATTTCACTCTCATCACCTCATTGACGGTCTTTTAGGCTAGGTCACGGTCGGCATCACGACAGCCGGAGGACGCCATGATGCATAAGTGGAATGGCGCCAAGTATACCGGCATCGCTGGCAGCTGGAAAATATCGGGTATCACGAAGAACAATAAAATACGCGTATGGACACCCGGGCCGCTGCACGGTAGGATATCGCACGCTTGATCAGGCACTTGCCGCAAGCCGCGTGCGCCCGTAGCTCAGCTGGATAGAGTACTGCCCTCCGAAGGCAGGGGTCGCAGGTTCAAATCCTGCCGGGCGCGCCAAAAACATCAGTAAAAACGGCCACTTAGCAAATCAGCGCGATGGCCGTTTTTTGTTGCCTGCGAATTAGGTTCCATATAGGTTCCATGCGTCGGAAAGTGGGGCTGGCCGGTGTGCCTCAGTCGCACATCTCGAAGATAGAAAATAATGCCGTTGACCTGCGCGTCTCAAGCCTTTCTTCCATCGCCCACGCGCTGGACCTGGAGTTAATGCTCGTTCCCCGCAAGGCCCTTCCAGCTGTCCAGTCAATCGCCCGCAGCGTTGCCAGCACGCCGGTCATCACCGCGGCAACACGGCGGGAACTCAACCGCATCCGTGAGACGGTCGATGCACTTGCATCCCATGTATCCGGCGCGAACTTCGAAAATCTTCAGCGCCGTATCCGTGAGATCGCCCAAATCCAGAGCCAGATTGACCCCGAAATTCTGCAAAAGGTAAGGCGCACCATCGAATCTATCCAGTCTTCGGGTAGCAGCGAGGCCGTCAATCAAGCCGTAGAAAACATCCGCTCCTTGCGCAACCAGCTCGCCCATCGCGCCGCGTCCCAAGAGGAGCTGCGCCCGCCAAGTCCGGCCTATCGACTGGAGGAGGATCAAGATGGCTGATGTCTCTGTCCTTGATCCTTGATGTCCTGTTCTGGACAGGTCGTAGCGGACACTTTGTTTAAGTTGCCTTCATCCACCACCGCCTGTATCGATCACGGCTGCGGCATAAGCAGGCAAGGCATGCCCTTGCGTCGCGGCGCTACCTGGTTGTTCTGAGCGTCGATGTCTGTGTCGGCTGCGCGCGCGGCAGCAGGAGTGCAGCCGCCACCACACCCAGTGCACAGATGGACAACACAAGATAAAGGCGCGTGAATCCGCTGTCTGCACCGTAACCCCAGGCGGCAAGCGGTACTGCCGTTGCACTCACGCCTAATGACAATACGTACTTCACGCTGTAGACCCTTGCGCGCCAATGGGCCGCGGCATAGCGCGCCACTATGGCATCCTGGATCGGGATGATGCCGAAGGTGGCCATCATCAGGGCCAGAGCAACGGCAACCGCGGCCCAGGTGTAGGAAAGAAGCAGCAGCAGCAAGAGCAGCATCTGAAGTCCGCCCAGAAGGAGCATAAGAGGGCGCGGCGAAATACGGTCCGCCGCAGAGCCGGTTATCAGCTGCGTCATGGACGCGCCGGTGAAGATCAGCGAAGCCAGACCGGCGGCGCCGATCAAACCGCCAAGCTCACCGTCGGCGAAGCTTGACTCCACGATCTTGGGCATCACGATGGTCAAAACCGCAAAGATCACGCCGCCGAGCAGGGACGAGATTCCCAGATAGCTGAACACCCGAATCAAGACGTCGCGCGCGGGCACAGCGGCCTGGGCAGGCACTGCCGGCCTGCGCCGCGAAGCCACCGCTTCATCGGGTACCAGGATCAAAAAGGCGGTTCCGGTCAGGATTGCCAGTGCGCCGGGAAGAATGAAAGCGCCCTGCCAGCCCAGCCAGACGACCAGGCCGCCGGTTGTTACGGGAGCGGCAGCGACCCCCAGATTGCCCCACACGCCGTTGATTCCCAGCAGACGCCCCACCCGCTCCTGGCTTTCAGCCACCATGGCAATGCCGACAGGGTGATAGATGGCGGCAAAAGCGCCCATGCAGAAAAGGCCCGTGGCCAGGTGCCAGGTGCTGGTCGAAAAAGCCGTACCGATCGCTGAGGCGCCAAGCCCGAAGAACATGAGCGCGATCATGTTGCGGCGGCTCCAGACATCGCCCAGCCAGCCGGCGGGCAAGGTGAAGGCGGCAAAAGCAATGAAACCAGCGGTCGCCGGCATCAGCAGGTCGCCGTAGAAGCCCTGCCCGCTCAATTCCAAAGCAACGGCCACTGTCGGATAGATCAGCATAAAAAAGTGATCAAAAGCGTGGC
>DATHXP010000081.1:0-1913 GCA_035459605.1 Halomonas sp.
CGGCCGCCCACCACCACCATCAGCAGCGTGATCAGCAGCACCGCCAGATAGGCCGACTGGCGAATCAGCAGCGCATCGCCCTTCAGCACGCCCCAGTGCATGCCGAAGTTAGACGCCACCAGCAGCCCCAGCACCGGCAGAAAGATCAGGTTTTGCCAGCGCTTGGCGGCAATGACCAGCCGCGCGATGACAATAGCCACCACGGGAAGATACAGCAGATCCACGCCCGCCCCGAGCCACGCTGCCCCGCCGAAAGGGAAGGCCATCAGCACGCGCCCCGCCAGCCACAGCGCCACCAGCGCCAGCAGCGGACCGCCCTTGAGGCTTGGCAGGCCGGTCCAGTTCTGCACCGCGGTGAGCAGAAAGCCGCTCACCACGGCAGCGGCAAAACCAAACAGCATCTCATGCTGATGCCAGAACATCAGTCCGCCCTGAGGGCGCAGCAGGATAGTGCCGTGCCAAAAGGCCAGCCATACCAGCATCGACACGATTCCGAACAGCGCGGCCAGCAGAAACATCGGGCGAAACGCCAACCGCGCCACGGGCAGCTGGGTCAAGCGTGAGGGTGTAGCAGAGGAAGACGAAGACGAGGATTGCATGGCAGAGCACCTGAAAAGAGCACCTGAAGAAAGTACCTGAGTGAAGTACTCGGTCTTAGCTATTGTGCGATAGATGCCGCCGCGATGCCATAACATTCATAATGAATATCACTTATGGCGACGAGCCAACGCTGCAGCGCTGGCTCTCTCAGACTCGCGGCCCGCTTTTGCAGGCCTTCTGGCGATTGCGCCGGTCGCTCAGCTGCCTCGATCCAGCAGCATCAGCTTGATACGACCAATCGCCTGCAGGGGGTTCAGCCCCTTGGGACAAACCCAGGTGCAGTTGCCGATCTGTCGGCAGCGAAACACGCTGAAGGGATCTTCGAGGTCGGCGAGGCGCTCCTCGGTGGCCGTGTCGCGGCTGTCGATCAGGAAGCGATAGGCCTGAATCAGCCCCGCCGGGCCGATGTACTTGTCCGGATTCCACCACCAGGAAGGGCAGGCCGAGCTGCAGCAGGCGCACAGGATACACTCGTAGAGACCGTCGAGCTTCTCGCGATCCGCCGGGCTCTGGCGCCGCTCGCTGGTTGTCGGCGGCTGGTCATTGATCAGCCAGGGACGAATCTTCTCGAACTGGCGAAAGAACTGGGTCTGGTCCACCACCAGGTCGCGAACCACCGGCATGCCCGGCAGCGGCCGCAGCGTCAGGCTATCCGACTTGTCCAGCACCTCGGCCACCGGCGTGATGCAGGCCAGGCCGTTCTTGCCGTTGATGCTCATGCCGTCGGAGCCGCATACCCCTTCGCGGCAGGAGCGGCGATAGCCCAGGGTGGGATCCTGCTCCTTCAGCGCCTCCAGCACGTCGAGCACCATGGCGCGGCGGAAGCGATCGTCAACTTCCATCGTCTCCATCCGAGGCGTCGCATCGCTCTCGGGCTGATAGCGGTACAGATTTACCTTGATCATGACATTTCCCTTCGCTTTCAAACCTGACCTTCATACTAGTCGAACAGCAGGCCTGCTTGCACGGCGTTCGCGTAGTGCTACCTTTAATCATGCATTGTAGATGATTTAAAAAGAGAGCGGCTCCACCCAAGATTTCGTCAACGCTTTATATGACAGATGGCTAAGTAAAGCCTGACCAAGGAGAGAACAACATGGCTACCCCTCCCCGCAGCGTTCAATACACGAAAAAGTTCTGGCAGCGAGCCTGCGCCTTGCCGCTATTGGCCGTCCTGTGTCTTGGGCTAGGTAGCCCGGCACTTGGCGACGAGGCGCAGGAGTCGGCGGGTGCCGAAAGCTGGCTGCCCAGCCTGATCACTGAAACGCCCCAGAAGGGATTTGCGCTGGCGGTGACGCTGTCCCAGAAAGGCG
>DATHXP010000082.1:0-10026 GCA_035459605.1 Halomonas sp.
CCAGTTCGCGGGCGACCAGTACGCCGGCCTGTCCGAGATGGCGCTGTACTACATCGGCGGCGTGATCAAGCACGCCCGGGCGCTGAACGCCTTCTGCAACGCCTCCACCAACTCCTACAAGCGCCTGGTGCCGGGCTTCGAAGCGCCGGTGATGCTGGCCTACAGCGCGCGCAATCGCTCGGCGTCCATCCGCATCCCCTACACCGCCAGCCCCAAGGGCAAGCGCGTCGAGACGCGCTTCCCGGATCCGACCGCCAACCCCTATCTGTGCTTTGCGGCGCTGCTGATGGCCGGCATCGACGGCATC
The DNA here is from genome assembly GCA_035459605.1 of Halomonas sp. Lineage (GTDB taxonomy): Bacteria > Pseudomonadota > Gammaproteobacteria > Pseudomonadales > Halomonadaceae > Halomonas. The sequence continues at coordinate 308 of DATHXP010000082.1, forward strand.
CGCAACAGGATCCACCCCGGCGACGCCATGGACAAGAACCTCTACGACCTGCCGCCGGAGGAAGGCAAGGCCATCCCGACCGTGGCCGAGAGCCTGGACCAGGCGCTGGACGCGCTGGACGCCGACCGCGCCTTCCTCACCGAGGGCAGCGTGTTCACCGACGACACGCTCGACGCCTATATCGAGCTCAAGCGAATCGACGTCGACCGGCTGCGCCAGGCGACCCACCCGATCGAGTTCGACATGTACTATAGCTGCTGATTGCCCGGCAGCCTCGGGGGCGCACCAGGACGAACGAGGGGCTTGTAAAACCGCCGCAGCCAGACACGGCCACCGGTGGCACACGACCAAGGAGAGTGTCGGATGAGCAGCAGAATCGCGGTGCTGGCGCTGGGGCTTAGTCTCTCGCTGAGTTTTTCGATTAGCCATGAGGCAAGGGGCCAGAGCATCTATCGCAGCACCGATCAACACGGCAACGTCATCTTCAGCGATGACCCGCAGCGCGGGGGCGAAGAGATTCACCTCTCACCGCTGACCGTGGTGCCGGCCAAGGCGCCTCGGCAGGCAGCGCCTTCTTCCACGCCGGCGCTGCAGAGCGCGCCTCGGCCGGCCCCGCCCCGCGCCCGGCCGGGGCAGCCGTTCATGCCCTACGACACCTTCGCCATCGGCGCCCCGGCAGACGACCATGCCGTGCCGGTGGGCGAAGCCGGCAACGTGCAGGTTCGTCTGAATATCCAGCCCGCGCTGCGCGAGGATCATCGGGTGCGCCTGCTGCTGGACGGCCAGATCAGCCAGACGGCCATGCACACCACGACGTTCATGCTGTCAAACCTCGACCGCGGCTCGCATCAGCTCCAGGCCGAGCTGCTCGACGCCTCCGGCACGGTGCGCCACCGCACCCCGGCGCGGACGATCCACGTCCAGCGAGCCAGTATCTACATGCCGCTCAACCCCAACAATCCGAATCATTAGCTGAGCGGCCGCTGGGCCTCGACCCGCCCTGGCGGCCAGGAGCCCCTGCATGCACCAGCGCCTGATGGAGCACATGACCACCGCCGTTCTGCTGCTCGACGACCAGCTTCGGCTGCGCTGGATGAACCCGGCCGCCGAAGCGCTGCTGGCGCTCAGCCTCGCCCGGGTCGGCGGCCAGCCCCTGCCCGAGCTGTTTGATGCCGACGATGGTATCGGCGCGCGCCTCGTCCGAGCGCTGCGGGAATCTCACCCCTTTACCCAGCGCGAAGCCCGGCTCACGTTGGCCACCGGCGACAGACTGACGGTGGACTACACGGCGTCACCGATTTCCGACCGCGAGCTGCTGCTGGAGATGGAGCCTCGGGATCGGCTGCTGCGGATTTCCCGCGAGGAAGCCCTGCAGGCACGCCAGGAAACCATCAAGGTGCTGACCCGCGGCCTGGCCCATGAGGTCAGGAATCCGCTGGGCGGCATCCGCGGTGCCGCCCAGCTGCTCGCACGCGAGCTCGAGGCGCCGTCCCAGACCGAGTTCACGCGTATCATCATCGAGGAAGTGGACCGCTTGAATGATCTGGTGGATTCGCTGCTTGGCCCTTATCGCCCGGCGCGCTCGGGCGCGGTGAACATTCATCGCGTGCTGGAACACGTCGCGGCCCTGCTCGGCGCCGAGCACCCCGGCATTACCATCGAGCGCGACTACGACCCCAGCCTGCCGGACCTTCACGGCGACGAAACTCAGCTGACCCAGGCCGTGCTCAATGTGATGCGCAACGCCGCCCAGGCCATGCGGGAAGGCGCGACCGAGCGGCCCCGCCTGCGGCTGCGCAGCCGGGCGCAGCGACAGTTCACGCTGGGCGCCAAGCGTCACCGGCTGGTGTGCAAGGTGGCGATCATCGACAACGGCCCGGGCATCGCCGGCGACTTCCAGGAAACTCTGTTCTACCCGATGGTGTCCGGTCGTGCCGAAGGCAGCGGCCTGGGGCTATCCATCGCCCAGACGATTCTTCATCGGCATCGGGGCCTGATCGAGTACGAATCCCGCCCCGGCCACACCGAGTTTCGCCTGCTGATTCCCCTGGAGACACCCCATGACTGATGCCGCCCACGTACTGGTGGTCGATGACGACCGCGCCATCCGCTGGGTGCTGGAGCGCGCGCTGGACAAGCCGGATTTGAAGGTGGAGTGCGTGGATCGCGCCGAGCCCGTGCTGGGCAGGCTGCTGAGCGATCCGCCGGACGTGCTGCTCACCGACATTCGCATGCCGGACATCAGTGGCCTCGAGCTGCTGGCCCGGGTGCGCGAGGCCCAGCCCGAGCTGCCGGTCATCGTGATGACGGCCCACTCCGACCTCGACAGCGCGGTAGCCTCCTACCAGGGCGGCGCCTTCGAATACCTGCCCAAGCCCTTCGACGTGGACGAAGCCCTGGCATTGGTGCGCCGCGCCGTGGCCCATGCCCGGGAGCGCAAGCAGCCGCGGACCGCCCCCGAAGGCCGGGACACCGGAATCATCGGCGAAGCCCCGGCCATGCAGGCGGTGTTCCGCGCCATCGGCCGCCTCTCTCAGTCGCATGTCACGGTGCTGATCAACGGCGAGTCGGGTACCGGCAAGGAGCGCGTCGCCAAGGCGCTGCATCAGCACAGCCCCCGCGCGGCACAGCCGTTCATCGCACTGAACATGGCGGCCATTCCCCGCGACCTGATCGAATCGGAGCTGTTCGGCCATGAGAAAGGCGCCTTTACCGGCGCCACCGCGCAGCGTCAGGGGCGCTTCGAGCAGGCCAGCGACGGCACCCTGTTTCTTGACGAGATCGGCGACATGCCCGCCGAGACACAGACGCGCCTGCTGCGGGTGCTGGCCGACGGCGAGTTCTATCGCGTCGGCGGCCATACGCCGGTTCAGGTCGACGTGCGCATCATCGCCGCCACGCATCAGAACCTGGAAAGGCAGGTGGCTAAGGGCCGCTTCCGCGAAGACCTGTTCCACCGCCTCAACGTCATCCGCCTGCGCCTGCCGACGCTGGCCGAACGCCGTGAAGACATCCCGCTGCTCGCCCGCCACTTCCTGAGCGAGGCCGCCCGGGAGCTTGACACCGAAACCAAGGTGCTTACCGAGGCCGCCGAGCACCGCCTCACCCGCATGTCCTGGCCCGGCAACGTGCGCCAGCTGGAAAACACCTGCCGCTGGCTCACCGTGATGGCCGCCGGGCGCGAAATTCTGGTCGAGGACTTACCGCCGGAGCTGCTGGGCAGCAGCCGCCCGGCGTCAGCCGTGGCCGCCGCGCCGGCCACGAATGGCGACTGGCAGCAGGCGTTCGCTGACTGGGCCGAACGGGCACTGGCCGAGGGCCAGGATCACTTATTGCAGCAGGCGGTAGCGGAGGTCGAACGCCTTCTTATCCGCACCGCGCTTGAATATACCGGCGGGCGCCGGGGCGAGGCCGCCAAGCGGCTCGGCTGGGGGCGCAACACCCTGAGCCGCAAGCTCAAGGCGCTGCTGCCGGAGCTGTCCGACGATTAGCCCTTGTCCGAATCGGCCTTGCTCTCTAGCCGCCCAGCGGCTGGGTGCGCGCCTCGAGCCAGGCCAGGGCGTCACCGTCGAGCTTGGGCGCCAGCCGCTCGCGCACCTCGGCGTGGTAGGCGTCGAGCCAGGCGATTTCTGCGTCGCTGAGCAGCGCAGGCTCGACGGGGCGCGTATCGATGGGGCACAGCGTCAGCGTCTCGAAGCGCAGAAAGTCGCCGAACGGGCTCTCCTCGGCCGGGCGGTTGGCGGCCAGGTTCTCGATGCGGATGCCCCACTCGCCGGGGCGATAGAGGCCCGGCTCGATGGAGGTGATCATGCCCGCCTGCATGGCGCCGTGCGGCGTCACCGGCGCGTGCCAGGAAATCACCTGGGGGCCTTCATGCACGTTCAGGAAGTAGCCCACCCCGTGGCCGGTGCCGTGGCCGTAGTCGCGCCCGGTGGCCCACAGCGGCGCGCGGGCGATGGCGTCCAGCTGCGGGCCAGGAATACCGCGCGGAAAGTGGGCCCGCGACAGGGCGATGGTGCCCTTGAGCACCAGGGTGTAGTCCTCGCGCTGCAGGTCGCTGACCTCGCCCACCGGCACGACCCGGGTGATGTCGGTGGTGCCGCCCAGGTACTGGCCGCCGGAGTCGATCAGCAGCAGGCCGCTGCCGCTGATCGCCGAGTGCGCCTCCTCTGTGGCACGGTAGTGCGGCAAGGCTCCGTTGGCATTGAAGCCGGCGATGGTGGCGAAGCTGCGGCTGACAAAGTGCGCCCGCCCAGCGCGCGCCGCGGTCAGCTTCTCGTCCACGTCGAGCTCGGTCAGCGTATCGCCGCGCTCAAGCGCGGCCTCGAGCCAGGCGAAGAATTCGCACAGCGCCGCGCCGTCCTCTTCCATGGCGCGGCGCACGTGTGCCAGCTCGGCGTCGCTCTTGCAGCCCTTGGCCAGGGTGCTGGGCTGAAAGGCCTCGGCCAGGGCCGCGCCTTCGGGCAGCGCCTGGCGCGTCGCCAGCGAAATGCGCGCCGGATCGAGCAGTATGCGCGAGGTCGAAGGCAGCTCAGCCAGCCGGGCCGGCCAGTCGCCGTAGTCGGCCACGCGAATGCCATCCTCGGCCAGCGCCGCCGTCAGGGCCTCATCCAGCTTGCCGGGCATCACAAACAGCGTGGCCTCGCGTCGGCCAAGCAGCAGGTGGGCCAGAAACACCGGGTTGAACTCCACGTCGCTGCCGCGCAGCTGGGTTAGCCAGGCGATATCATCCAGGGTCGAGAGCAGGTGCCAGTCGGCGCTCTCGGCGGCCATGGCTTCGCGCAGCCGGGCCAGTCGCGTGCCACGACTCTCGTCCAGCCACTGCGGCGCGTGGGCATAGATCGGCGCCTGGGGCAGCGCCGGGCGCTGCGGCCAGATGGCGTCGAGCAGGTCGGGGCCATGGCGGCGGCGAATGCCCGCCGGCGCCAGATGGTCGGCCAGCTTGCGCGCATTGGCCAGCGACACCGCCGCCGGGTCGAAGCCGACGCACTGCCCCTCCTCCAGCGTTTCAGCCAGCCAGCGCATGGGCGCCTCGGGCTGGCCGGGCTGCAGCTTCATCAGCGCGATGCCGCTGCCGGTCAGCTGGGCCTCGGCCTGCACCCAGTAACGGCTGTCGACCCACAGCCCCGCCTCTTGCTGGGTCACCACCAGCGTGCCCACCGAACCGTCGAAGCCGGACAGCCAGGCGCGCCCGGCCCAGTGGTCCGGCAGATACTCAGAGCCGTGGGGGTCGGAGGACGGTAGCCACCAGGCATCGATGCCGTGCTGCCGCATGGCCTTGCGCAAATCGGCCAGCCGCTGGGCCGCCGGGGAAGCTGCGTCGCTGTTCATCAATCACACTCCAATGGTTGCCGCATCGAATACACAATCATACTCGTGATTAAGCGCTCAAGGCATCTGACTAGGCTAGCAGCGCCGCAGCTGCGAGAATACAGGGCTCAAGGAGAGATTGCCCATGACGCAGATGAACTGGCAGCGGCTGCTCGACCCGACGCGGCTGCATGACACCCGAGATGCGCCTCCCGAAGAGCCGGGCCGCAGCCCCTTCCACAAGGATCACGATCGCATCGTGTTTTCGGGATCCTTCCGGCGCCTGGGCCGCAAGACTCAGGTCCACCCGCTGACCGAAAACGACCACATCCACACGCGCCTGACCCACTCGCTGGAGGTCGGCTGCGTGGGCCGCTCGCTGGGCATGAGCGTGGGCGAAGCGCTGCGCGACCGCCTGCCGAAAACCATCAGCCCGGCCGATCTGGGCGTGATCGTGCAGGCCGCCTGCCTGGCCCACGACATCGGCAACCCGCCCTTCGGCCACGCCGGCGAGTACGCCATTCGCGACTGGTTCAAGCGCGCCAAGGTGGACGGCAGCGGCCTGCTCGACGGCCTCTCCGAGCATGAGCGTCAGGATCTGCTGACCTACGAAGGCAACGCCCAGGGCTTTCGCATCGTCACCCAGATCGAATACAACCAGTTTCGCGGCGGCATGCGTCTGACCGCGGCCACGCTGGGCACCCTGCTCAAGTATCCCTGGACGGTGAAACACAGCGGCACGGCGGGCAAGTTCGGCGCCTATCAAAGCGAAGCGCCGCTGCTGGCCGAGCTGGCCGACCGGCTGGGGCTGATCCCCCAGGGGCCGCAGCGCTGGTCGCGCCATCCGCTGGCCTGGCTGGTCGAAGCCGCCGATGACATCTGCTACGCGCTGCTCGACCTCGAGGATGGGCTGGAGATGGGCATTCTCGACTACCGCGACGTTGCCGAGGTGCTGATCCAGATTGCCGGTGGCGCACCGCCGGAATACGCCGCCATGCAGGAGCAGCGCGCTTCCCGCCGCCGCCTTATCGCCGCGCTGCGCGGCGCCGCCATGGAACGCGCCGTCAGCGACGTCAGCGACGTCTTCGTCCAGCACGAGCACGAGCTTTTGACCGGCAGCCTGCGCCAGGACCTGCTGGAGCTGTGCCACCCGGACCTCGACTGGGGCGTCAAGGCCGCCAAGCAGCTGGCGCGGGAGCAAATCTTTCGCAACGAGCGCAAGGCCAAGCTGGAGATCGGCGCCTACACTACCCTGGGCATCCTGCTGGAAGCCTTTATCGGCGCCGCCCACGAGCTGCACCACACCGGCGAGTCATCGTTCAAGCACGAACGCGTGCTGGCGCTGATCGGCGAGAACACGCCGCTGCCCTCCTGGCCGCTCTACGACAGCTACCGCCGCATGCTGGACTTCATCGGCGGCATGACCGATAACTTCGCCGTCGACCTGGCCCAGGAGATGGGCGGGAGACTTCGCGGCGACTGACGTGCCACGCAACAGGTAGAGCTTAGAAGCCCCGACCCGCACTCTGGCGGCGACGCCTGGGCGCGCTGCTGGTGGCGCTGTGGCTCAGCGCTGGCTGGCTCGCCGCTGCAGCGCGGCGATCACCGCCTCGTGGGTTGCCGCGTCCATGGTCCGGCCTTCCCGCGTATCAAGCTGGTGCGCCAGCTCCTCGCCGCTGACCACCAGCAGCTCGTCCTGGGAGTCGCCGCCCTTGACCTGCCAGCCGGGCAGCACCAGAACCCCCTGCACCGGCACCGCCTTACGCAGCTCGCTTTCGAGCCACGCTGCCAGCCAGCGCGCGGCCTGCAGGGTTTCCTGCAGGGGTCGCCGCTCGCTCCAGCTGCCGAAGCGCAGGCGTCGATCCTCCACGGTCACCGCACTGTGGATCTGACCATCGGCGTCGATCACGGGCGTCCGGGCCCGCGTCTCGACGACGAAGACGGCGCGCGGCGTGACCACCACGTGCCCCAGGGTGCGCTGCCTGCCTGGCAGCTCCTGGAACACCACATAGGGATGCGCCTCGGGTCGAATCAGCCGCTTGAGCTCTTCACCCACCGCAAGCTCGCAGGAGAGCCCCAGCTTGAGCCGCGTGATGCGCTGGAAATCGCGAACCAGGCGCAGGCCAAACACCAGCGCCAGCACGCTGGTCAGCGCGCCGATCATGGCCCACTCCAGCCACAGCTGTCGGGTGGCAAACAGCATGCGGCCCATGCCATAGACCAGCGGCGTCAGAATCAGAATGGGGCCCAGGCCGCCGTTGAGAAACAGGCTGACGAAGGCGCGGTCGAGGCGCTCGCGCAGCGACTGCCCCGAAGTCTTGAGCGGATGGGCATCGAACGGCGACAGCGGCTGGCTGCTCATCAGATGGCGCAGCGCCAGCACCGCCACGCCGGTGGCGGCCAGCGGAAAGAGAAAGACCAGCGGCAGAAGATATTCAAGCCAGACCATTGCTGAGGACCCCGTGTGAAACGTTCGCTCCACCTGTGTGACGGTTAGCCCTGCGGTGATTGCTCGTTTTCAAAGCCTCTCGACGAGAAATTCAAGGGCATTTCAACGAGCAGCGCGTCGAGCAACCTTCAAGCCATGCCGCTTGAGCTTGCGAACCACGCTGGGCTGGCTGATGCCGAGACGCTCGGCAATGGCATAGGTCGTGGTCAAGTTATCGCAGCACCGGGCAAGAATATCACGCTCGACTCTTTCGAGTGTCGCCTTGAGCCCCTCCTGCCCGTCCACAGCCAGATCCGCATGGGATAGTGCGTCGCCTTCCCGGGGCGACGCCACGCTGTCCCGCCGCGGCTCTTCCCGCGCGCCTGCCGGATCGAGATGCCGCTGGGCAATGACATCGTCGCTGGACAGCCACGCCCGTTCCATCACGTTTTCCAGCTCGCGAACGTTGCCCGGCCAGGCTCGCCCCATCAGCGCCGGCCACACGTCGCGACCCAGCATCTTGTCTTGGCCATAGCGCCGGTTAAGCCGCTTGAGCTGGCGCTCGACCAGCCCCGGAATGTCCTCGCGGCGCTCGCTCAGCGGCGGCAGAGTCACCGGAATCACATTCAGGCGATAGTAAAGGTCCAGCCGGAACCGGCCCTGCTCCACCCGCTGCGCCAGATCCTGGTTGGTGGCCACCACCAGACGAAAGTCAACGCGCCGGGACTCCGTGCCGCCCAGCCGCGTGATGCGGCCGTCCTGAATCGTCTTGAGCAGCTTGGTCTGCATCGCCAGCGGCAGCTCGCCGATCTCGTCGAGAAACAGGGTGCCGCCCGCGGCCTGCTCGATCAGCCCGACGCGCCCGCCGGGGGCCGCGCCGGAGAACGCCCCCTGACGATAGCCAAACATCTCCGATTCAAACAGGTTTTCGGGAATCGCCGCGCAGTTGACGTCGATAAAAGGCCCGTCACGGCGGGAACTCCAGCGGTGCAGCTGGCGGGCAAATAGCGTCTTGCCCACGCCGGACTCGCCCAGCATCAGCACCGTGGCATCGGTTGGCGCCACGCGGCGCAGCAGCAGGGCTACTTCACGCATCAGCCGACTCTTGACCTGCAGCTCATCCAGTTCGTCTTCCAGCGCCGCGGCGCTCTCTTCAAGCGCGCGATCTTGACGCAGATGCTCGCTGAAACGGCGCTGCAGCAGCGCATACTCCTGCTGCAGCAGCTGCAGGTCGGTCAGGTCCATCGAGCGGCTGACCACCGCCACCAGGGCATCGCCGTCATAGACCGGATGAGCCTGGGCGATAACGCTTCTCCCCGTGCTGGTGGTTTGAACCAGCTGTACCGGCCGGCCGGTACGCACCACCTGCATGCTGACCGATGGCTGCAAAACCCCCTCTGCCTCTAGCTGCTGGACCGTGGTCGCGCACAGCTCGGCGCAGGACATGCCGTAAACGGCCGCCGCCCCGGGGCTGACCTGCAGAATGCGACCGTCCGGCGCAACGATGAAAAAATGATCGTGGGCCGTCTCGACGATGGTCTTGAGGATGCGGCTGTCGGCATGACTCATGGATGGTATCCAAAAAGACGATTCAGAACTGGATCAACGATTCATTACTGTATCACCGCATCCGCTCCAACCGATACGAAAATGAATCGCTGCCGGCCAAGCTCTGCTGTTTGCACGCGAATACGGACAGTCAGGTGCGGCCACCCGCGGCCGCGTTGAGCCCCTTTTGTGCCCTGGGCGTCGACCTTAGTCGAAAATCTCCGCGGACTGGCACGCTTCATGCTTTTTATCGGGCAGACGATGCCACACTCCACTCGACACAAGGACATCTCCATGAGCGATTTCAACCAGCCCCTCGGCGGCAACAGCATGCCGCGCTTCGGCGGCCCGGCCACCATGATGCGCCTGCCGACCCAGGACAGCGCGCGGGGCCTTGATGCCGCCTTCATCGGTATCCCCATGGACATCGGCA
>DATHXP010000083.1:0-4984 GCA_035459605.1 Halomonas sp.
GGCCCGAGCCTGCCACCACCAGCGAGGCAATGCCGTTTTGCAGGGTGTCGACGCTTGAAGCCACCAGCGTGACCGCCAGCACCAGCGCCGGCAGCGCCAGCCACTGGGGCGCTGTGGAAAGCAGCGCAAAGAACGGGATCGGCGGCTCGCCTAGCGCCACACCCGCCATGGCGGCCAGCGTGCCAAAGCCGCCGATCACCATCACCACCAGCACGGTGATGCCGCCACCCAGCCAGGCGCCGCGACCCAGGGCACGGTCGTCGCGCGCCGCCCACACCCGCTGCCAGTAGCCCTGATGGAACAGATTCGCCGCCGTTACCGCGATCACCAGCGTCAGCGCCACCGACAGTGCGCTGCCCACCGGAATTGATGGCAGCACGGCCGTTGTCGGCATCTCGGGCAGCTGGAACAGCGCCACTGCGCCAACCACTGCCAGCAGGGCCAGCAGCAGCCACGCCTGCCAGCGATCGGTGGCCAGGCTCGCCCGCAGACCGCCCACCACGGTATACACCAGCGTTGTTACCGCCACGCCCACCACCACCAGCGCCGGCGGCACGTCCGAGAGCAGCGCGGTGATCGAGCCAATGGCCGTCAGCTCGGCGGCCAGAAAGCACGCCATATACAGAACCGACACCAGCGAGACCCAGCGCCGCACGCCCGCACCGTAGCAGGCCTCGGCGAACTCGCCGATGCTGCGCCCCTCGGGCAGACGGCGGCGAATCGCCGGGCCGTAGAGCCCCAGCACGATGAACGGCAGCGCCGAACCAACGGCGTAGCCGGCCAGCGCCACGGGGCCCACGAAGGCGCCGATTTCCGGCGGCGCAAACAGGATCCACGCGCCCATGCCCGAGGCCAGAAAGGACAGCCCCAGCGCCTGAGCGCTCTGAGAGTTACGGGCGGTCACGTAATCATCGAGAGGGCCATCGGCCCGGCGGGCACGCAGGCCCAGGAAAGCAAAGCACACGAGCGCCGCGCCCAGCACGGCAGACGTCAGGTAAGGCATGTCGCACTTCCTCCGCCGGTGTTAACCGGATCAGGTTCCAGGGTCAGCGTTCTGCTTTCTCAGAATCTGCGGCCGAGGCCACAGGACTCCCCTGGCGACAAGTGGATGGTTGGATTGTGAATCAGGCCAAGGAGGGTATCTGGTATACCGCTCCAGCGAATCCATCTTAGTGCAAAAATGAGCGGCACTCGAGCTTCAGCGGCGAAAGTGCAATTTCTGCTTGCTCGACTCTTTTCTTTCAAGCGTTCGCGCGATCCCTTACGCAGACCTGCCTGGCCTACTTTTCCCTCGGCACTCGCCCCATCAGATAAAATTCGGGGTTGGGCGGGGTTCCAGTCAAGTTGACCAGCCGGTTGGAGAGACCAAAGAAGGCGGCAACGGCACCGATGTCCCAGATATCCTCCCGGGTAAAGCCGGCGTCGCTCAGGCGAGCTTCCCACTCATCGGTGAGCTCGCCCACCTCGATGCTGCAATACATGGCGAAGTCGAGCATAACGCGATGACGCTCGCTGAGCGGTGCGGTGCGATGATTGATGGCGACCTGATCCGCCAGCAGGGGGTCCTTGCTGTAGATCCGCACCAGGGCGCCATGGGCCACCACGCAGTAGAGGCAGCGGTTACGGGCGCTGGTGGCCACCACGATCATCTCCTTCTCGGCCTTGGTAAGGGTGTCCGATTCGCGCTCCATCAGCGCGTCATGGTAGGCGAAGAAGGCGCGAAACTCGACGGGCCGGTGGGCCAGCATCAGAAACACATTGGGAACGAACCCGGCCTTCTCCTGCACGGCGAGAATGGCTTTGCGAATGTCGTCGGGCACGTCATCGAGGGTTGCGGGTACGGAAAAGCGGCTGATGGAGGGGGTCATGGCGGCTCCTGCGTTGTCGTTGTAAAAACCACCTACAGTTAACGTCAACGTCAAGCCGATGTCCATACGCCGGAGAGGCACCAGCCCCTGCCTTGCCCCAAGCGCCTGCCGCGCTGGCCATTCACGTCCCGCGCTCCGTCAGGACGGTGCGGATTATCACTTGATTACGGCTGCGGCGTTTGGCCTCGTACATGGCATCGTCAGCCAGCTGGTAGAGGTGATCGACATCGGTCACTCGCTGAAAGTCATTACAGTACGCGAAGCCAAAAGAGGCGGTGACGACCCCTGCCGCGGAGAGCCTGTGCGGGATGGCCAGCGCTTCCAGATCCCGGCGGAAGTTTTCCACCGCATGCTGCCCCTCCTCCAGAGTCGACGCTTCCAGCAGCAGGCCAAACTCCTCGCCCCCCAGGCGGAACAGGTGATCACCGGCGCGCCGGAAATGCTGCTGCAGCAGGGCCGACAAGCGGCGCAACACTTGGTCGCCGGCCCGGTGCCCATAGGTATCGTTATAGAGCTTGAAGGCGTCAACATCCATCATGACAAAGAGAATCGCCTGGCCATCACGCCGCCGCCGGCGCAGCTCGGCGTCGACCAGGTCATGAAACTGGCGGCGGTTGAGCAGCCCGGTCAGCGGGTCAGTTTGAGCGATGGCGGTAAGCTGTCGATTGGCTTTTTCCAGAGCGTGAGTGCGCTCGGCCACCTGGGCCTCAAGCAGCTGGTTCAGCGAGCGCTGCAGATCGCGAGTGGCGCGCACCGCCTCCAGCTTTTCGTTCTTTAGCTGGTTGATCTTGTACGCCAGCCCGAAGGCTAGCAGCAAAAACTCAAGCCCCGAGCCGACCTGAATGGCATACTCGGTGACAACGTTGTAGGGCAGCACGCCGACGATACGCAGAAAATAGAGCGTGACCCCCACCAGCAGCACGCTTCTGGCCACGATAAATATTCTGGCCGAGATATCGCCCAGCCAGCTTCGCCAGATTGCCACGCCGAGTATTAGCAGGGAAAGTAGAATGCCAAGCGGGATCACCAGGCGAATTACCGAGGCGTAGTGTCCCTGGAGGGCTGGAAGCACGCTTAGAAAACACAGGCCCGCCAAGCCGAAAAGCGCCCTATTCCAACGCGGTGCATAGCGGCGAAGATTAAGATAGCTGCTGCTGAAAATGACCAGCAAGACGACAAAAACCCCGATACTCAGGAGTAGCATCTGCTTATTGAAGGTCGGCCACGTCGGCCACCAGTACTGGAAGGCAAAGCCGCGCACGATAAACATCAGTATGAAGAAACTGCCTAGATAGGCAACATAATATAGCTGGTCCAACTCCCTAATAGCCCAGAAAATCAGCAGGTTGTATATCATCAATGCCATCAGGGCACCAAAGTAGGGAATAAACGTCATCAGCTCATACTGAGAGTTTTCCAAAAAACTGTTAGCGTCCATCAGGTAAAGGGGCGTAGCGTCAAATAGGCCATCATGCGTATCGAGCCGCAGAATGACGGAGTATGTCTCGCCGGGCGGCAGCGATATGGGCACCACGAAAGTGCGGTATGTCATGGGACGCGTATCGAAGTTTCGCCGGCTGCCGGTCTGCCAGCGCTGCACGACCGTACTCGACTCATCGACAATCCAGACATCCAGGTAGTCGGGCAGCGGCATCGCCAGCTCCAGCAGTCGACGCGTGCTTGTCCCGCTGCGATTGGCAAGCGCCACCCGCAGCCACCAGGCAGAATCGGAAAAGCTGAAGTTGATCGTTTGTTGGTTCGACGGCTGCCATTCTAGAGCAGCCTCCGGATCGAGCAGATCCGCAATATCAAGCGCATGATCACGGTCCTCCAGTATCTGCATATGGGGGCCGAGATTGAGCTTCGTGGTGGCTTCAGCAACATCCAGAGCCGCCGTGGCTGGTGATATCAGCAGGCAGAACAGCATGAGAGACCAGTACAGCTGACCTGACAAATCAAAAAGACGGCCCATGCTTGATCTCCATGTGTCGCATCCATACGAACTATCACTTTAGCAGTATAGTTAGTCCTCAAGCCCATCATGAAACATTAATTATGCTGAAGGCAATGTGTCCAAAAAGATAGACAAGAAAAACCCCTACCTCTGGGAGACAGGGGTTAGTACTAAAGATCAAACTAATTAACCACAGACACTCTGCTCTATTTATCCTAGCTCAATGAAATAGTGCTATTGATACCGCTGGAGACGTTTTCGGGCTCGAACCAGCGCGCGGTCACCGTTTTGGTCTGGGTCCAGAACGAAACGGCCTGCTTGCCGTTGGGGCCCAGGTCGCCGAGCTTGGACGCCCGCGAGCCGGTGAAGCTGAAGTAGGCCACCGGCACCGGAATCGGCACGTTGACGCCCACCTGGCCCACGTCGATATCGGTCTCGAAGCGCCGCGCTACCCAGCCGGAGTTGGTGAAGATCGAGGTGCCGTTGCCGTTGGGGTTGGCGTTGATGAATTCGATCGCCTCATCCAGCGTCTCGACGTTCACCACGCACAGCACCGGGCCGAAGATCTCTTCGCGGTAGATCGTCATCTCGGCGGTGACGTCGCCAAACAGGGTCGGTCCCACGAAGTTGCCGTCCGGGTAGCCTTCGACCTGGCAGCCGCGACCGTCCACCAGCAGCGTGGCGCCCTCCTTCTCGCCGGTGGCAATCAGGCGCTCCACGCGCTCCTTGGCCTGGGGCGAGACCAGCGGGCCGAGATCGGCATCCGTCTGGGTACCGGGGCCAACCTTCATGCTGCGCGTGCCCTCGATGATGTCCTCGAGCCAGTCGCGCGCCTCGCCCACCAGCACTACCACGGAGTTGGCCATGCAGCGCTGGCCGGCGGCGCCGTAGGCCGAGCCCAGCAGGCTGTTGATGGCCTGGCTGCGGTTGGCGTCAGGCATGACCACACAGTGGTTCTTGGCGCCCATCATCGCCTGCATGCGCTTGCCGGCAGCGGCGGCGCGGTTGTAGAGCAGCGAGCCCACATGGGTGGAACCAATGAAAGAGAGCGCCTTGATATCGGTGTGGTCGGCAATCTGGTTGGCCACGTCCGGCCCGCCGTGCACCACGTTGAGCACGCCCGCCGGCACGCCGGCTTCGTGGGCCAGCTCAACCAGCCGCA
>DATHXP010000084.1:0-3753 GCA_035459605.1 Halomonas sp.
GCCGCCGCGAACGGCTTGGGCGGGCAAGGGCAGAAAGCCTCTACTCTACCCCGTATTGGCGGTCGGGCGCACCCCGGCGCGTGGCGCGGCGGTGCCCTTTTGCTACAATGGCTGCCCTTTAGGTTTTCGATTTCACTCTGCTTTTTCTCCACATACTTCACACCGTCAGGGACTGGATACCATGCTCGACCCAAAACTGCTGCGCAGCGATCTTCACCAGGTTGCTGAACGATTGGCCACGCGAGGCTTCGTGCTTGACACCGAGCGCCTGTCGATCCTGGAGTCCCGGCGTCGCGAACTGCAGGCCGATACCGAGCAGCTGCAGGGTGAGCGCAATACCCGCTCCAAGGCCATCGGCAAGGCCAAGGCCGCAGGCGAGGATATTCAGCCGCTGCTCGATACGGTCAGCGACCTGGGTGATCGGCTGGATGCGGCCAAGGCCCGGCTCGCCGAGGTTCAGGCCGAGTGGGACGCTATCGTTTCCGGCATTCCCAACCTGCCCCACGACAGCGTGCCGGTGGGCCGCGACGAAGACGACAACGTTGAGCTGCATCGCTGGGGCGCGCCGGCGTCTTACGACTTCAAAGTGCGCGACCACGTTGACCTTGGCGCCAAGAAAAGCGATCTTGACCTTGACCTGGCAGCCAAGCTCACCGGCGCGCGCTTCGCGGTGATGCGCGGGCCTATCGCGCGCATGCACCGGGCGCTGATCCAGTTCATGCTCGACAAGCAAACCCTCGAGCATGGCTACGAAGAGTGCTACGTGCCCTACCTGGTCAACGCGGCCTCGCTCTACGGAACCGGCCAGCTCCCCAAGTTCGGCGACGACCTGTTTCGCCTCGATGACGAAGAGCGCGACTACTATCTGATTCCCACCTCCGAGGTGCCGCTGACCAACTTTGCGCGCGGTGAGATTCTCGACTATTCCGAGCTTCCGCTGCGCCTGACCGCGCACACCCCCTGCTTTCGCAGCGAGGCGGGCTCCCATGGTCGCGACACCCGCGGCATGATTCGCCAGCACCAGTTCGAGAAGGTCGAGATGGTGCAGCTGGTCGATCCGGCCGCCAGCTACGCCGCGCTTGAGGAGATGCGCGGCCACGCCGAAGCGATCCTACAGGCGCTGGAGCTGCCCTACCGCGTGGTCACCCTGTGCACCGGCGACATGGGAGCCGCGGCGGCCAAGACCTACGACCTGGAAGTGTGGATGCCAAGCCAGCAGACCTATCGCGAGATCTCTTCGGTGTCCAACTGCGAGGACTTCCAGGCGCGGCGCATGCAGGCCCGCTTCCGCCATCCGGACGCGAAGAAGCCGCGCCTGCTGCATACGCTGAACGGCTCGGGCCTGGCGGTGGGGCGCTGCCTGGTGGCGGTGATGGAAAACTACCAGAACGCCGACGGCTCGATCAGCGTGCCCGAAGCGTTGCGCGACTACATGGGCGGCGTCGAGATAATCAACGCCTGACCCGGGCCTACGGCTGCGCGTCGATCTCCCAGCTCACCTTGACGGTGGCCTCGAGGGTGATGGTGCCGGGGCGATACTCGGTGCCGCCGCCGCTTTCCCGGGCGTCGCTGGCCATGGCCAGCATGCGGGGCCGATAGCCGGGCGTCTGCTGTTCGCTGACGCTGTGCACCGGGCCCAGCGCGACGCCAAGAGTGCTGGACATCAGCTCGGCCTTGTCGCGTGCGCGCGCAAGTGCCATGGCCAGGGTTTCGTCGCTGACGGCTTGACGGTCGGCAAGATCGTAGCGCACGCCGTCCAGGGAATTGACGCCGGCCTCGGTGAGGGCATCCAGCAGGGTCGGCAGCTGCTCAAGATCGGAAAGCTCGATCTCAAAAGGCCGCTCGATACGCGTGCGCACCATCGGCGCGCCGCGCTCACCTCCCTGTTTGACGGGCTCGTGGATCGTTTCAGGCCGCACGCTCAGCGATCCGGCCCGAATGGCTCGGCGCTCAAGCCCCGCCTCTTCGAGGGTGCGAATCAAGCGTGCGGCGCGCTCCTCCAGGCGTGCGCGGGCGTCAGCCAGCGCTTCAGGCGTGGCCTGGCTGTCGTCGCGCTGGGCAATCGCCGGCGTGCGCTCCCACAGGCGGGCGCTGAGCGTTGCCTTGTCAGGCGCTACCTGCTGTTCAGCGTGAGCCTGGACGTCGAGCAGGCGAGGGCTGGGCTCGCTGCCTGCCCAGGCCGGCGAAATGCCAAGCAGGGCTGCCAGCAGGCCGGCGCCCAGCAGCGGGGGGATACGAGCGGATAGCATGGCGTTTTCCTTTTCGCGATAAGGTCGAGGTTTCGAGAATATTTCGAGCAGCGTGTGGCCCGGAGGTTCCGTCTTCAGGCCCCAAGGACGGGTTATTGCACACTGACCGCATGACGCCGGCCGGCGCTGCAGGCCCCGTGTCGCGTTGTCTATCGGTCAATGAGTGGGCATCATGAGCGTCGTCAAGCGATGGAGCCATTGGCATGACCCAACCCGAGGATGATTTGCGGCGCACGATTCCCTTGAACCTGGTGCTGGCGCTGGCGGCGCTGGTCATCATCGTTGCCGGCATGCGCGCCGGCGCCGATATTCTGGTGCCGATATTGCTCGCCTTGTTCATTGCCGTGGTGTGTACCGCGCCCGTTCACGCTCTGCAGCGGCTGGGGGTTCCCCAGCGGCTGGCGGTATGGCTGACCCTGATCGTGCTGGGTGCTTTTATTTCTCTGCTGGGATTGCTGCTGGTCAACAGCATGGGAACCTTCATCAATGAGCTGCCGGGCATCCAGCAGACGCTCTATGAGTACTACTTCGGTATGCTCACCCATCTGTCGCGCCTTGGGCTGGATATCGATGCCGGCTGGCTTGCCGGCCAGCTGGATGTCGATAGGTTTATCAGCTGGCTGCCGGAGCTGCTCAGCCAAATGGGCAATCTGATGATGCGCAGCGTCGTGGTGGCGCTGCTGGTGATCTTTCTGCTGTTCGAGATGCTCAGCTTTCCCACCAAGATCTCCCAGGCGCTGGACAATCCGGCGCCAAGCCTGCGTCGCTTCAATCAGTTCAATCACACGCTCAAGCGCTATCTGGCGGTGAAGACGCTGATCAGCCTGGCCACCGGCGCGCTTGTCTGGCTGGCCTGCACGCTGGTCGGCTCCGGGTTCCCGCTGCTGTGGGCGGTGCTCGCCTTTGCGCTCAACTATATTCCCAATATCGGCTCGGTGATCGCGGCGGTGCCGCCGGTGCTGCTGCTGCTGGTGTCGCCAGACGGGGGCGTGCTCAAGGCGCTGGTGCTCAGCGGCGCCTATCTGGGGATCAATATGGTGCTGGGGAACCTGGTCGAGCCGCGCGTCATGGGGCGGGCGCTGGGGCTGTCAACCTTTGTGGCGTTTCTTTCGCTGGTGGTATGGGGCTGGATTTTCGGCTCGGTGGGAATGCTGCTGTCGGTCGTGCTGACCATGACGTTGAAGATTGCCCTGGAAAGTCACCCTCAGACCATCTGGCTGGCTCGTCTGCTCGGCTCGGGTGAGCCGCCTGAGCCTGCCAGACGTGATCGACCGCCTCGGAAGTCTGCCTAGCGCTCCAGACAGGCCGGCTTTCAGGCAGGCAGCGTAGCTTAGGCATCAATGTTGAATGTAGCGCATCAACCAAAGAACCCCGACGCCAGCGTCGGGGTTCACTTGCTGAGGCGCCTATGCCTTGGCTTCGAGATGACAGGCTGGTGGGCGACCGGCTAGCTACAGGTTCTGGTCGATAAACTGGCTGAGCTGATTTTTCTTCTGGGCGCCGA
>DATHXP010000085.1:0-6002 GCA_035459605.1 Halomonas sp.
GACGCGACCTCGTCGTACCAGCTGAAGGGCGAGCCAAGAAGACGCGACATGAAGCCGACGATTACGACTCCGGCTAGCGCAGCCACGTTCAGGAAGACGATGAATTCCAGCAGCTTCTGATAAGCCACCCTGATATTTGTCAAGGACACGATAGCCGTCTCCGGGAGGAAAGGAGGAAAGGATCGGCCCCGCCGCGACGCTGCGGGGCCGCGAAGCCATACCGCTGAGCGCTGACTCAGGAAACGCTCAGCGAAGCGCGTCGACCCTCTCGATCATCTCCAGGCCACCGTCCACTTCGTTACCAAACGCCGCGTAGATCTCGGCGGATCCGTCGACGAAGGCCTGGGTATCCACCTCGTTGATCTCCATGCCCGCCTCCTCGAACTTGGCGAGCAGACTATCGTCGAGTTCGGCGCCCTGCTCCAGGGCATACTCCTCGACCTCCTCCGCGGTTTCGACCAGCACCTGGCGGACCTCCTCGGGCAGGCGATTCCAGCTGGCGCCGGCCAGCACGTAGGCCGGGGTGTAGACGTGATTGGAGAGCGACAGGTAGTCCTGAACCTCCTGGAAACGCTGGGAATAGATCTGGACCAGCGGATTTTCCTGGCCGTCCATGGCGCCGGTCTGCAGCGCCACAAAGGCCTCGGAAAGCGCCATCGGTGCCGGGTTGGCGCCGTAGCTCTTGAACATCTCTACTCGCCATATGCCGTTGGGCGTTCTCAGCTTGATACCCCCGAGATCGATGGGCTCCTTGATCGGCCTGACGTTATTGGTGATCTGGCGAAAGCCGTTCTCCCAAATGCCGATGACCCTGTAGCCCTTGTCTTCAGCGGCTGCGTAGAGCGTGTCGCGCAGGAAGTCGTCGCGCACCCGGCGCATATGGTCGCGATCCTCAATGAGGTAGGGCATCTCGAAGAGCGAAAACTCCGGCGCCACGCTGCTCATGATGGAGGATGGCAGCGCCAGGTCCATGGTTCCCAGCTTCAGCTTGTTGAGCATCTGGGAGTCGGTACCGAGCTGGCTGGAGCCATAGACCGACACCTCGGCTTGACCATCCAGGCGCTCGTTGGCCAGTCGCGCAAACTCGTTGGCCGACTTCTCGAACAGAGAACCAGGCCCCCCCACATGGCCGAATTTGATCGTGATATCGGCAGCGCTGGCCGCCTGGACGCCGAAGATCATGACGGTCGTTGCTAGGGCTGTCTTGAGAAACTTCATTGGCTCACTCCACTGATTGGCTTGTTTTTGTACTCATTCCGGCTGAATGAGCCACTACCCCTTCAACCGGCACCACTTGAGAATGAATTCAAAATTCATTATTCGGTATTAAACTTTAGTCGCCCCTCAGGAAGGCTCGAGCCCCCAGGCCAGCCCCGCCGCCTGGATGCCGGCGATCGCCGCCTGCTCGTCCTCGGCGGAAGAGGCGCCGCTCACGCCCACCGCGCCGATCACTTCGTGCGCTTCATCGAGGATAAGCACGCCGCCCGCCACGGGAACAAATCGTCCATCGGCCGCCGCCGCCACGCTGGCAAGAAAGGCCGGCCGTTCGGCGTTGCGCTCGCCCACGACGCCGCTGGCGGCGCCGTTGCCCAGCGCGGCGAAGGCCTTGCCCTGAGCGACGGGATAACGAAGCGGCGCGCAGCCGTCCTCGCGCTCTGCGGCGACCACGTGGCCGCCGCCGTCCAGCACCGCTACCGTGAGCGGCTCCATTCCTTTGCTGCGGGCCATGTCGAACACGCCGTCGACGATGCGGCGCCCCTGAATGCGGGTGATCGACACCCTGCTGCGATACACTTTGCCCGCCATGGTAGGCATCTCCTGGCTGTTATTATGGTTTGGGAGGCAAGAAGCTCAGGCCGCCTTCTCTACTATCGTCCCGATCATCTGTACCTTAAGGCACTTTGTATTCATAATACTTTCTACATCGTAAAGCGATTCTCAACGCACTGTTATAATCAACGGTGGAATAAAAGCGCGCCGTCAAACGCCAAGGAAGCGAGCATGAGCAAAATCCAATATCAGACGCTCTATAGAGAAGTAGCCGATCGCATTCGCGAGCTGATCGAGCGCGGCGAGCTTGCTTCCGGCGAGCGCATTCCCGAACGCGAGCTGTGTGAGCAGTTCGGCGTCTCGCGCACGCCGCTGCGCGAAGCGCTCAAGGTGCTGACCTCGGAGGGGCTGGTAGAGCTGCTGCCCAACCGCGGCGCGCGGGTCCGCCGGCTGACGCTGAAGATGGTCAAGGACACCTACGACCTGATGGCAGCGCTGGAGGGGCTCTCCGGCGAGCTGGCCTGCCAGCACATCAGCGACGAAGACATCGACAGGATCTGCGCCCTGCATGCGAAGATGCTCGAGCACTATCGGCATCGGGAGCTCGCCGAGTACTTCCGGGTCAATCGGCAGATCCACGAAAGCATCCTCGCCGCCTCCAACAACGAAGTGCTACAGGAGATGTACGAAAATCTCAGCCAGCGCGTGAAGCGCGTGCGCTACTCCAAGAAGATGTCCGACAGCTTCTGGCAGCGGGCGGTCACGGACCACGAGAAGATGATCGTCGCCCTGAAGGCGCGAGACGGCGGGCAGCTCGGCCAGATACTGCGCGACCACCTGTGCAACAAGCTTGAGGTGGCCTCGCTCGCCGGCGTAGTCGAGGACGCGGCCGATATCGACGCCTGACGGCCACCGCTGAGGGATAGATTGAGAGTAAGAGCCGAACAGGACGGCGCCGCTCTTAGCGCCGCGCGTCGCTGGAACCCTCGCCGGTGGCGCGCCCGGTGCCGCTATGCCCCCACATCAGCTTCCAGGCGACAGCCAGCAGGATGGCAAGTCCGACGATGATCAGGATCCGGCCGAGCCGCTGCTGGTCGCCGAGCAGATAGTTGCTGCACAGGCGCTGCGGTGAAATCAGGTAGAGCCAGCCCAGGCGCAGGGTCATGGCAATCACCTCGGCCAGGACGATACCGCGCACCACGAAGCCGGCGCGCGGCCAGCTCAGCGCCACCGGCGCGCCGATCAGCAGCGGCACGCTCAAAAATTTCGCCAGCGCGACCCAAGGCTCATCGACGGACGCATCCATCGCCCTGGGCAGCATCCACGCCAGGCCGGCCAGCGAAGCCAGCAGCAGGCCGCTGATGCCGGACTGGTCCCAAAGCGCCAGGCGCCGGTCGATGGCCGCCGGCACGCCCTGGGCAAGCGCCCAGCCGGCGGCGCCCAGCAGCGGGAGCTGGACCAGCATCTGGTAGGTCATCGTCGACTCGAGCGGGTGGCGCACGGCGGGCACCGCGAGTACGGCCCACAGAGCCGCGCCGGCCAGGGCGGTGCGCTGGCCCGGCCTCAAGGCGCCAACCGCTGCATGACGTAGTCGGCCGCGCCGCGGGCATCGTCCCAGTCGCGAATCGCGACCAGCCGGCCGGCCGGGTCGACCAGGTTGATCGCCGCGTTATGCACGAACCCGCCCATTTCATCCGCCACCGCGGTGACGCCGAAGGCGCGCATCAGCGCCATGCGGCCGTCGTCATCGAGCGCCCGAGCGGCCATCCAGCCCGCGCCCCGGTCGCCGAAGCGGCGCTGGTAGTCGGCCAGCTCTCGAGGCCCGTCGCGGGGGTCGAAGCTGACGCTGACTAAAAGCACCTGGCCCGCGGCGATGGGCTCGGCCAGCCGGCGCTGCAGTCGGGCGAACTCGCCGCCCTGAGCCAAGCAGTAGGTCTCGCAGCGGGTGTAAATGAAGTCGACCAGCAGCCAGCGGCCGTGCAGCTTGCTAAAGCTGGTGCGCTCGCCTGCGGCGGTCTGCAGCGCAACCGACGGGACCTCCCGCGGATGCTCGCTGACGACAATACGGCGTGCGGATTCGCTGGTGAAGGCGCGAAACCCCTCGGTGGCGAAGGCCAGGACCGCAAGGCCCACCGCCAGCACCGCCAGGCTCGCCAGCGGCGTGCGCAGCGCCCTCATGTTCACGGCGGCGGCGAAGAGGCGGCCGCCGGCGGCTTGAGCAGGCCGACGGTGATGCGGATGGCAAAATAGGCCATGGCCAGCACCACCAGCAGCGCGCCGATCGAGCCGAGCTTATCGGTGAAAACCCACGCCGGCAGGTGCGTGGCCATTCTGCGCGCCACGCTGAGGTGTCCGCCATAGAGAAATGCCAGGACGAAAATCAGCCCGCCGGCCAGAAATACCGGAAACCCCAGCCGATCGCTTCGGGTGTTTGGCGGGGCATCCGCGCGGCGGCCGATGACGTGAAACATCAAGGCCATGACCATCGGCAGCACGCCGAGCAGGATGTAGAAATGGAAGTGGCCGGGCACCCACTGGGTGTTGTGCATGACCATGTTGACGCTGATGGTGCCGTCGAGAATGGCCGGCCAGATGCCCGCCGCCCAGCCGAACAGCGACAGGATCATCAGCCGAGCGGGCAGGTTCCAGCGCATGTTGGCGCGATAGATATTGGTCAGCGCGCCGTACATGGTGACCAGGAACACCGGGAAGCCCGCGCCCCACGACACCACCTGGCCCATCACCGACAGCCAGCTCGGCTGGGCATAGTCCATCAGCAGGTGGTGGGGAAAGACGATGATCACAAACAGCGTGCTTGCCGCCCACGACCACAGAAACGGCCGCGAAATGGGGTAGGGTCGGCCCGAGTAGCGCGGCAGCAGCTCGTAGACCGCGATCACGCCCATATAGATGGTGGCGTTGATATACATGTGGCCAAACCAGTAGATCAGGTTCTTGGCCAGCAGCGCGTCCAGGACCATTTCCGGGAAGTAGATATTGACCAGGCCCATCACCAGCACCACCGCGCCGGCCAGGATGCCCAGCGAGTTGGCGATGATCACCATGGTGCTGGCGACCACGGCCTTGGGGTGATCCGGGTCGATGGTGCCGCGAAACAGCCACTGCAGACCGAGCGCGCGCCCGAGATTGCCGTGGACCCTGATGATCGCGGCCGCCGCGTCCAGGTAGAAGATCAGCATGCCGACGCCGATCAGCAGATAGCCGACCATGAACAGGGCCGCGGCGCCGGGGGACCACAGCCCCAGCCCCCTGACCGGCAGCGGATACAGAAAAGTCCACAGCGCGCCGTAGCCGTCGACAAAAATCGCCCAGATGATGCACAGAGCCCCGAGCATGAACAGCACGTAGTTGGTGACGAACGCCCACAGGTGCAGCCGGACATACTGGCGCAGGAAGAACCACATCACCGCCGTGGTGGCCAGCGCCGTGGTGCCGACCATGCCGGCGCCGTGCATCGACAGAATGCGGTAGAAAAAATCCGACGTCAGCGGCAGCCAGGTCGCCTGCGCAGTGCGCATGGTCAGCCCGAGAAGCATCATCAGCAAAAACAGCGCCAGGGACGTGATCATGTACAGATTGAAGGCGCCCCGCTCGCCGCCCTGGAGACGCTCCCGGTCGGGATACATCGTAAGAGTCGCCATCGCTCACTCCCCCGTGGCCGCAACTACCTTCAGCTCGGCGGTCATGGGAGCGTGGCCCACGCCGCAATATTCAAGGCACATGACCCTGTAGATGCCCGGCTGCGTGAAGGTGTGCACGATCTTGTTGGTATAGCCCGGCATCGCCTGGGTCTGGGTGACGATGCGCCCGTCGGGCGCATACAGCGCAAAGCCGTGATTGACATCCAGGCTGGTGACTCGAAACTCCACCGGGCTGCCGACCTGGACGGTGCCCGGCTCGATCAGCCAGTACCACTGCGCGCCGGTTACATCGACGACCCGGGCGACATCGAGCGGCCCGTGCTGTGGCGGAATCGGAAATCTGTGCAGGGTGGCGTAGCTGCCGCCCACAAAGGCGATCAGCAGCGCGGCAAACAGCCAGCGCCGCAGCACCTTGGAGGTGTGCTCGGCACGGCGGGTGGCGGCCTCGTCGGCCGGCTTGCCGGCCTGGCGAACTACGTGAATAAAGCCAAGCGCAATCAGGCCGATGCCCGCCAGAGCGATAATCCAGATGACGTCCTGAAGGATCATGGCAGCCTTCTTGTTAGCTTT
>DATHXP010000086.1:0-14849 GCA_035459605.1 Halomonas sp.
CCGGGCTTGCCGACGCCGCCCACCTGCGCTGCGGCGGGCGGCGCATGGCCGATGACAGCCTGCACCTGACGCTGGCCTTTCTCGGTGAGCAAAACGAATCGATGACGACCCGTCTCGCCCGACGCGTTGCCGACATGCAGATACTCCCAGGCCAGTGGCAGCTTGACCGCTGGGGCTATTTCTCTCGCCCGGGTGTCGTCTGGGTTGGCAGCGCCCGCCCCTGCGCGCCGCTGCAGGCGCTTCAGGCAGCGCTGTGGGACGCGCTGGAGGCGCTGGGTATCCAGGGCCGGCCACAGGCATTCGTGCCCCACGTCACCCTGCTGCGCAGAGCGAAGAGACCGCCCGGCGATGAGCTGCCGGCAGTGCCTGAGCTGCAATGGCGCTATCGGCGCTTGGCACTGGTTCGCTCGGTGGCGAGTCGGGAAGGCAGCCGCTACAGCGTGCTGGCGCGTTCGTCTCTGCCGTAAAAATGGCCTTAGCTGTTGATGACCAGTACGGCGTCGGCTTCGACCTGGCTGCCTTTGGGCAGTGCCTTGACGCCGAGGGCGGCGCGGGCGGGGTAGGGCGCTTCGAAGAACTCTTCCATTATCTGGTTAACGATGGCGAACTTGTCCAGGTCGACCAGGTAGAGATTCAGCTTGACGATATCCTGCAGGCTGCCGGGGGCCTGTTCGCACACGGCCTTCAGATTGGTAAAGACCTGGCGCGCCTGGGCCTCGAAGTCGCCCGGGACGATCTCCATGGTGCTCGGGTCCAGCGGAATCTGACCGGAAACGTAGACGGTATTGCCGGCCTTGATGGCCTGGGAATAGGGGCCGATGGCGGCGGGCGCCTGATCGGTGTTGATGACGGCCTTGTTGCTCATGGGAGTCTCCATCGCTTGGTGGGCTGAAGAAGCCGAAAGTAACACGTTCCGAGCGGGAAGTGTCAGTTGCCCAGACGGCTGATTTTGCCCACCTTGGGCAGGTTGCGTATGCGCTTGATGATACGTGCCAGGTGCACGCGATCGCGCACGGCGAGGGTCAGGTTGACGATCGACAGGTGGGTGTCGCGCTCTTCGATATCGACACGCTCGATATTGGCGCCGGCATCGGTGACCAGCGCGGCAAGCTCGGCAATCAGGCCGCGGCGGCTCTCGATTTCCAGGCGCAGCGGCACCGGAAAGTCGCCGCCGGCTTCCGCGGACCACTCCATCGCGAACAGCTTGTCGGGATCGCTTTTCAACTCGGAGAGATTGCGGCATTCGCTGCGATGCACCACGATGCCCTTGCCCGCTGATAGATAGCCGACCACCACATCGCCGGGCAGCGGGTGGCAGCAGCGGGCGAACTTGACCACCATGCCCTCGCTGCCGCTGATGACGACGGGCCCCTGCGGCAGCAGCCCTTGCGGATGCTCGTTATGGGCGTCGCCATGCTCCAGCTCGAGCAGGCGCTGCCCCACCAGCTGGGCGATGCGCGAGCCAAGCCCGATGGACTTCAGCAGCGTTTCTCTGCTTTCTATCTCGTATTCGCCGAGCAGCCGCTCAAGGGTCGATTCGCTGAGCTCTTCCAGGCTGGTTTCATAGGTGGCCAGCGCCTTGTTGAGCAGGCGGCGGCCCAGCTGAATGGCCTCGCTGTGCTGCTGGTACTTGAGCGCGTGACGAATTGCCGAGCGCGCCTTGGCGGTGACCACCACGTTGAGCCAGGCCGGGCTTGGCCGAGCGCCGGGGGCGGTGATGATTTCCAGCGTCTGGCCGCTCTCCAGCTTGGTGGATAGCGGAGCGAGATGACGATCAATGCGGCAGGCGATGCAGCGGTTGCCGATATCGGTGTGTACGCTGTAGGCGAAGTCAAGCACCGTGGCGCCCCGCGGCAGCTCCATGATGTCGCCCCGGGGGGTGAAGATGTAGATGTCATCGGGGAACAGGTCGTTCTTGACGTGCTCGATGAATTCCAGGGAGTCACCGGCCTGGCGCTGCATTTCCAGCAGGCCCTTGACCCAGGAGCGGGCCCGGGCGTGGCTGCCTTCGGCGATGGGATGGTCGGTCTGGCCGGCCTTATACAGCCAGTGGGCGGCCACGCCGTTGTTGGCCATGGCCTCCATTTCGCGGGTGCGTATCTGCACCTCGATGGGCATGCCTTCGGTGCCGAACAGCGTGGTGTGCAGGCTCTGATAGCCGTTGGCCTTGGGAATGGCGATGTAGTCCTTGAAGCGCCCCGGCACCGGCTTGTAGGTCTTGTGCACCACGCCGAGGATGCGGTAGCAGCTGTCGACGTCCTCAGTGATGATGCGAAAGCCAAACACGTCCATGATCTCGGCGAACGGCTTGCGCTGGTCGCGCATCTTGCGATAGATGGACAGCAGGTGTTTCTGGCGACCGATCACCGAGCCGTGCAGGCCTTCGTCGTCGAGGCTTTTCTGCAGAGTGTTCTGGACTTGGCGTATTGCCGAGCGGCGGTGGCCCCGGGCGCTGGCCACGGCGCGCTTGATGCGCTCCGAACGCATGGGGTGCAGCGCCTGGAAGGACAGATCCTCGAGCTCGATGCGGATGGTATTGATGCCCAGCCGGCTGGCGATACGGGCGTAGATCTCGAGCGTCTCCCGGGCAATGCGGCGCTTCTTGTCCGGGCGCAGCGCGCCCAGGGTGCGCATGTTGTGCAGCCGGTCGGCCAGCTTGACGATGATGACCCGGATATCCCGGGACATGGCCAGCACCATCTTCTGGAAGTTCTCGGCCTGGGCAATGGCCTTGTCTTCGAAGGTGATCTGGGTCAGCTTGGACACGCCGTCAACCAGCTCGGCAACTTCCTCACCGAACTGCTCGATCATGGCCTGCTTGTCGACTCCGGTGTCTTCGATGACATCGTGCAGCATGGCGGCCATCAGGCTCTGGGCGTCCATGTGCATGTTGGCCAGGATATTGGCCACCGCCAGCGGGTGCGTTACATAGGGCTCGCCGGAGCGACGGCGCTGGCCGTCGTGGGCCTGTTCGGCATAGTAGAAGGCGCGCCTGACCTGACGAATTTCATGCTCGGGAAGATAGCCGCCGAGGCGGTCGGCCAGGTCATCAATGGTGAACATGCGGCATGCCTTGAGTGCGTTCAATAAGCTCGACGGCGGATGGCATCGCGGCGTCGGCAGCGATGCGCGACCTTATTCATTCCTCGACGGCAAGGCTTGTGCTGAAGTCGGGGCGCTGACGAATCGGCGCTGCTTCGAGGGGCTCGTTGAGCACGCTTTCATCTACCAGGCCGGCGGCGATCTCCCGCAGAGCCATCACGGTGGGCTTGTCGTTTTCCCACGGCAGGAGGGCGTCGCGGGAGCCGCGAGCCAGCTGACGCGCGCGATGGGTGGAGATCATCACCAGCTTGAAGCGGTTTTCGACGTGTTCCAGACAGTCTTCGACGGTAACTCGCGCCATGGATGTTTTCCTGAAGTGTGACGGCGAAGCCCCGGCCAGCGCCTTGCGCCCCCGGGGCTTCGACCAGTGGATAGTACTGCTAGATTACTCGACTCAGGGCGCGTCTGACAAGAGTGCGGCCAGCAGCGCTGCGTAGCTCGCCTGCACGCGCTCGCGTTTCTGGCGACAGGCGATCACCAGCGACTGCAGCTCATTGAGCGCGGTGGTGAAGTCGTCGTTGATCACCAGGTAGTCGTATTCGTCGTAATGAGACATCTCGCTGGTTGCTTCGCGCATGCGTGCGACGACAGCGGCGTGCTCATCGGTACCGCGACCGGTCAGCCGCCGCTCCAGCTCCTCGCGTGAAGGGGGCAGGATGAAGATCGATACCGCGTCGGGCATCTGCTCGCGGGCCTGGCGGGCGCCCTGCCAGTCAATCTCGAGGATCACGTCCTGGCCGGCCGTTAGCATGCGCTCGACGGCGACGCGCGAGGTGCCGTAGAGGTTGTCGAACACCCGGGCATATTCGAAGAATTCGCCGCGCTCGACCATGGCCTTAAAGTCGGCGTGCTCGACGAAATGATAGTTCACGCCGTCGACCTCACCGGGGCGGCGCTGGCGGGTGGTGTGCGACACCGAGACCTGGATGCCATCAAGGCGGTCGATCAGCTCGCGAACCAGGCTGGTCTTGCCGGCACCGGAAGGCGCGGAAACGATAAAGAGAGTTCCTCGGGGCATGACGGGCGTTCCTGTTTCGACATCGTGGGGTGGCAGTGGCGTGGCAGCGAGCCTTGAAAAGCGAGAGTATCGCATATTTGATCGGCCGCCTCCCCTGGCAGCGCAGTGGGCGCGCGCGAGGCCGCCTCAAAAATGCTCGGCCCGGGCCATTTTCCAGGCCTTGGCATACTCCACCGGCAGCTCGCCGCTGAGGAAGGCGCCGCTCTCCACCCGGGGGTGAAGCAGGGTGCACGGGCGCGACGATCCCTTTAGCGAGCGTCGGTAAATATGCTGGGGGCCCAGCGCGTCGGGGCTCTCAAGCCCCAGGGTGCCGACGATCTCCATGAACGAAGCCACGGTCGCCCTGTGGTAGTTGCGCACCTGTTTTGCCTTGGTCTCCACGTCCAGCGAGCGGCTGCGCGCCGGGTCCTGGGTGGTCACGCCGGTGGGGCAGGTATTGGTGTGGCAGCGCAGCGCCTGAATGCAGCCCACGGAAAACATGAACGCCCGGGCGGCGTTGCACATATCGGCGCCCAGGGCGATCTTTTCCACCATGTCAAAACCCATGGCCACCTTGCCGCTGGCAATCACGGTGACGGCGTCGCGCTTGCCGATGCCGACCAGGCAGTTATGCACAAAAGGCAGCGCCTCGTTGATATAAGTGCCAATAAAGTCGGAAAACTCCGTGGGCGCGGCACCGGTGCCGCCTTCGGCACCGTCCACCGTGATGAAGTCGGGCACGATGCCGGTTTTCAGCATGGCCTTGCACACCGCCATGAACTCATGATGGCGGCCCAGGCACAGCTTGAACCCTACCGGCTTGCCGCCGCTCAGCTCGCGCAGGCGCTGAAGAAACTGGAGCATGCCCGTCGGGGTGTCGAATTCGGGATGAGTCGCCGGCGAGATGCAGTCCTCGCCCACCGGAATGCCTCGCGTACTGGCGATCTCCCGGTTGACCTTGATGCCGGGAAGCAGCCCGCCGTGCCCCGGCTTGGCGCCCTGGGATAGCTTGAGCTCGATCATCTTGACCTGCTCTATCCGCGCCTTCTGAGCGAAGCGCTCAGCGTTGAAGGAGCCGTCGTCGTTGCGGCAGCCAAAGTAGGCGCTGGCGATTTCCCAGATCAGATCGCCGCCGTGCGCTTCGTGGTAGGGGCTGATGGCGCCTTCGCCGGTGTCCTGGGCAAAGCCGCCGAGCTTGGCGCCCTTGTTCATGGCCGCCACGGCGTTGGCCGACAGCGAGCCAAAGCTCATGGCGGAAATATTCAGCCGCGAGGAGCTGTACGGTCGGGCGCACTGGGCGTTGCCGATGGTCAGCCGCGCATGGCGTATGTCAACGGTCCTGGGCGACATGGAGTGCTGGAGGAAGTGAAAGCCGCTATCTTCCATGTCGCGACGCGTGCCAAAGGGCGAAGTGGCGCCCTGTCCCAGGGCCCGGGAAGCGATGATGTCGCGCTGGGCGCGGTTGAACGGCCGGCCGCCAAGGTCGGACTCCAGGAAGTACTGGCGCATTTCCGGACGGATAAATTCAAAGAGATAGCGCAAATGGCCGATGACCGGATAGTTGCGCAGCACGTTGCTGGTGGAGTTGAGATCCCAGACGCCGAGCGCTACCAGCGCCGGCAGAATGCTCCACAGCCATAGCCAGTGCGGCGCTTGAAAGGCGAGAAGAATACCCAGCAGGCTCACCAGCGCCACAAACGTATAGAAAATTACTCTTGGCTTGCCAAACATGAGCCCTCCAGACGCTTCGCCCCAATATACCTGAAGCATAGCGCGCGTAGTGGCATCGGCCTGCAATTTGCTGCCCGCTGGGCAGGGCCTCAGCGGCGGCGCAGGATGGTGCCCTGGTCGCCGACGGCGTAGACCGTGCCGCCGCGGGTGGCGAGCACCGAGCGCAGGCCGAGCTCGGTGCCGGTGGGCTCGCTCCGCCACTGACCGCTGTCCAGGCGCAGGGCGCGGCCGTGGGTGCCGACAGCAAAGACGCCGGCGGCGGCCGAACCGGAGATCGACAGCAGGTCGTCGCGCACGCGGATGGGCATCAGCTGCCAGCGCTGGCCGTTGAAGTGGGCCAGGGTGCCGGACAGGCCCACGGCGTAGATGTTGTCCAGGGCGTCGCCCCACGCACCGTAGAGGAAGTTCTCGGTGCCGGCGCCAAAGTCGGTCCATTCGCGGCCGTTGTAGCGCAGCACCAGGCCGAAGTCGCCCACCGCCAGCAGATGCTCGTCGTCCATGCCCCACAGATGGTAGAGCGCCGATACGGTGCCGCTGGGCATGCGCTTCCAGCCCAGGCCGTCGAAGTGCAGCACCAGGCCTTCGTCGCCCACGGCGAAAATCGAGTCGGGGCGGGTGCCCCACATGGACAGAATGGTCAGGTCCAGATGCAGGTCGAAGTGCAGCTGCCAGGCGCTGCCTTCGAAGCGATAGATACGCCCCAGCTGGCCGGCAGCAAAGAGCCCGCCTTCGCCGGCATCCCACACGCAGTGCACGTTGAGCTCGCTAGGCGCGGGCAGCGCCCGCCAGCTATCGCCGTCGAGGCGCAGCACGGTGCCGGATTCGCCGCAGGCGTAGCAGTCGCCCCGGGGCGTTTCCCACAGGTTCCACAGCTGGCGGTCGGTGGGCGAGGCCATGGCCTCCCAGCGGCTCTGCTGAGCGGCGCCGGCTGCCGCCGGGGCCAGGGCGTCGATGAAGTCGGGGGCTGCGGTCATGATGGTGCCGAAGTCGCCGACCACCAGCGCCTCGCCGGTGGAGAGCGGCACGATATCCATCAGGTCGTGGTGGCAGTTGCTCTCCAGCCGGTGCAGGCGCGCCTTGCCGCCCTGACCCTGCGACGCCTGTGGGAGAAAGTTGCGCAGATAGAAGAGATGTCCCCGGTCGCCGACGACCAGCACGCCCTGCTTGTAGGCCTTGAGCGCGCGCAGCCGCGGCATGGGGGTGTCGATCTCGATGGGCTCGAAATGGCCGCTGCGGTAGCGCACCAGCTCGCCGCGAAAGCCGCCGTGGTCGACGAAGTAGCGCCCGCCGCCGAGCAGCAGCGCGTCGTCGTCGAGCACCAGCAGGGCCTGGAAGCCGGAGCTCAGCGGGCAGTCGAGCGGCTCCCAGCCGCCTTCAGGGTGGCGACGGATTACGGTGCCTTCGCCGCCGGCGGCGAAGACGCTGCCGTTGGGGGTGCAGGCCACGGCGCGCAGGTTGATGCGGGTCGGGCTCTGCTCCTGATACCAGCCGCTGCCATCGTAGTGCAGGATGACGCCGTCATCGCCCACCGCCCAGGCGTGGCCTGTAGCGTTGCCGTCGATGGCAAACAGCGGGGTGTTTTCCACGCAGGCGGTGAAGCGCTGGCTGTCGGGGTCGACCACGCCGCCGCGCAGCTGCTGCCAGCGGCTGCCGTCGAAGTGCAGCACGCAGCCCATCCAGCCCACCGCGAACAGGCTGTTGCGCGACAGCCCCCAGATGCCGTGCAGCGGCAGGTTGGTGGGCACTTCCATCGGCTGCCAGAGTCGATTCTGGCTGTCAGCATGGCCGCCGGGGTTGCTGTCAAAGTGCAGCACCATGGCCTCGTCGCCGACCACGAACACCTCGCCGTCGCCGGCCCAGCCGGACCACAGCACGTCGCCGTCGCCGGCGCCGACCTCGGGCACGCGGTGCCAGGGGGCGCGCTGGGGGGCGTCGGGATTGGCGCTGTCGAGCAGCTGGCGGAAGAAACGGCGGCGATCCGCGTTGACGGTCTGGGTCATTGAAGCATCCTGGAAAAAGACGTTCTGTAAAAAAGGCGCTGGGAAAGGATCTTGGCAAAAAGGCGCGCGGCGTTGCCTACCGCCGCAGCAGCTCGGCCAGCTGGTCGCGCAGTTCTTCACGCTGCTCTTCGGGCACCTCGGCAAGTGCAGCCTCAATCTCGCCGCCGGCCTCGTCGATGAGCGCGTCGAGCGAGTGCGCGGCGGCCTCGGCGAACAGCGCCTTGGCGTGGGCGACGCAGGCGTCAATCGCCGGGGCGAACGCCAAGGCTTCGGGGCTGTCCGGGGCGTCGATGACAATCGGGCGTCCGGCGTCGGAGCCGCTAGCCAGCGTCGGCGACAGCGGGATCTGGGCCAGCGACTTGACGTCGTGCTCGGCCAGCGCCGCGGCGAGGTGCCCGCGCGGAAAAAGATGGAATTTGCCGCTGCAGTGGGGGCAGGTCACGCCGGACATGTTCTCGACCGCGCCGAGCAGCGGCAGGCTGCGTTCCTGGCAGAAGCGCACCGCCTTGAGGCTGTCCATCAGCGCCACTTCCTGAGGCGTGGTGGCGAGCAGGGCGGCGACGTCCTGGCCCTCCAGCATGTCGGCCAGGGTGATCAGCTCGTTGCCGGTGCCCGGGGGCATGTCCACCACCAGGAAGTCCAGCGCTCCCCAGTCGAAGGAGCCGATCAGGTGGTGCATGAAGTCGTGCTTGTAGGCGTCGCGCCACACGATGGGCGTGTCGTCGCTCTCCATCATGAAGGCCAGCGAGCCGACCCTGATCGGGTGCTCGATGCTCTCGGCCTGAAAGTCCTGGGTGGTCAGGCCGTATCCGCCGAGCCGGATGCGCTCACCGACGAAGCCGAAGAAGCGGCTCTGGTTGGGGCCGTGAATATCGGCGTCGGCCACGCCGACCCGGTAGCCGCGGGCGGCGAGCCCGGCGGCCAGGTTGGCCGAGACGGTGCTCTTGCCGACGCCGCCCTTGTTGGCCATGACCAGCAGGATCTGGCCGATATGGCCCAGGCGCGATTCGATCAGCCGCTTTTCGTGTTTGGGCTTGTCGAGGCGGCAGGTGCTTTCCTCGGGGCAGAACTGGCAGGCATGGCCGCGGCCGCAGTCGGCGGGGGCCAGCGCCAGCGGATCACGCCCGCCAGCGGGGAAGTGGGAAACCGACATCGTCGCTACCTCCTCAGCTCTGTGTGTCCGTGTCTGCGCCGTCGTCGACGCCGGGTTCCAGCAGGATCCAGGTGTGGGTCACGCGCTTGTTGCCGTCGCGCTCCGCGTCGCTACCCTGCCACACGGCAAAGCCCATGGGCACCCGGTCACGGCTGAAATCCACCGCGTATTCGCTGCCTTCGGCGTCCGTGTCGTCAGCGCTGAAGGGGCGCGACATCACCACGTGCCACTGGTTGTCCTGGATAATCTCATTGGTAATGTAGGCGCTGGCGCCCGTCACGTTCTGTTCGGGCAGGGCGGTGGTGCTGCCGAAGCCGCCGGCGGCCAGGTTTTCGATCTGTTCCTGGTCGGCGCGCCAGTACCAGATGTTGACCGGGTTGTCCGGGTCGGTGCCCATCATGTACGAGGTATCGACACCGTTGATGGCGTACTGCACCGCGACGCCGTCGCGAAAGCCGTCGACCGTGGAATCGCGGTCTTCGCTGGCGTCTTTCCAGCGCAGGCGGATGTAGAAACGTTCGTCGGAGCGGGCCACCTGGAAATAGAGGTGCTTGCCTTCTTCGACCTTGTTGCTGAAACGCAGCTTGACTGACGGGTGTACCGGCGGCGCCGGCAGCAGGGTGGTGCGATAGGTGGGCAGACGGTCCCAGATCAGGTCGTCCGGGTCGTCCTGGGTGCGCAGGTAAATGCTGCCGGGAATGCGCGACACCTTGACGGTATCACCGGGGTCGATTTTGGTGACGTTGGGGTTGCGCTCATCGTGATCGGCAAGGGCGCCCGTGGCGGCGAATGCCAGCGCCAGCGTGGCCAGCGAGCAGGTGCTTTTCAGGCAGGCGCTGATCATGGAAGTGCCTTGCATAAAATGACGCAGTCTCATGGCATGGTTCCTCAACTATAGTTCCTCAACTCTAGTGGCGCTTAGGGCATCGCGTGCCCGAGCACAGCCCTACTCTTAGCCCCGCTTTCAATCCCACAGGGCCTGGTTGGCGGATGCGGGGGTGCTGTTTTGACCGGGGCGCGGGCAGGGTCCGACCTGCGCCTCCAGCTCGGCGCGCTGGCTATCGGCCCAGGCGGGCAGCGCTTCGATCAGCCGCGCCAGGGTGGCATCGAGCCCGTGCTGACTTTGCGTGGCGTAGCGCGCCTTGACGACGCGCAGCAGCGGCGACAGATGGCGCGCCACAAAGTCGCGCTGGGCGCGGCGATAGGGCGAGGCGTCGCAGTCGTCGGCCAGCGCCTGGGCTTCGAGATGGCACAGCAGGGCGCAGAACTCGAGCATGGCGACCAGGTGGTCGGGCTCGTCGGTGAGCCCTTCGTCACCCAGCGCCGGCTGCAGGTCGAAGTGGCGATAGAAGGCCTGCACGTTGAGCATGTGAGCGGCGGGCGTCTCGCCGGCGAGCAGCTCTTCGTAGGCGTTGGCCACCAGCGGCACCCGGGGCTTGCCGCGCCGACCGTGAATAAAGGTGGCCATGTAGCCGACTTCGAGGTCGGTCAGGCTGGCGCTGGGTTCAAGCGCCGGCCAGGGCTCCCCGGTGAGCGTCTGCCAGGCCTGGTTCAGGGTGTCGTGCAGGCGCCCGTCCTCCAGCGCCTGCTGGGTCTCGGCCAGCGGATAGCCCAGCAGCGCGGCGGCCAGGCGATAGAGCGTCTCCCGCGCCGCCAGGCGCTCGGCCTCTGGCGGCGCGGCGGGCGAGGTGGCGGATACGGTCATGGCGTCTCTCCTGCTCTCAGCTCAGCTTGAACATTTCGGCGTGCTTGAAGCCGATCAGGGTGTCCATCAGCTCGCTGTCCCTGCCGTCGGCCTTGGCCTGACGCTCTTCTGCCAGGGTATCCAGCACCTCGCCGACTCGCGGGCCGAACAGGCTTTCCAGGTACTCGAGCGGAATCCGCGACTCGTCGAGCTGCTCGCCGTTTTCACCGAATTTCGGCGGTGACGTAGGCGGCACGTAAAACACGTTGGGCTGGGTGCCCCACTCGGCGTGCAGCGGCAGCGCGACCTTGTACTTATCGACCAGCAGATGGATCGGGCCTTGTTCGTCGTCGCGATAGCCGATCCAGCGGATGCGGCCGACGCACTGCTGGGCGCAGGCGGTGGGCAGCCCTTTCTCGATGCGCGGATAGCAGAAGATGCACTTCTCGGACTTGGAAATTTCCTCGTTGAAGTAGATCTTCTTGTAGGGGCAGGCGTTGACGCAGTAGCGGTAGCCGCGGCAGCGCTCCTGATCGACCAGCACGATGCCGTCTTCCTGGCGCTTGTAGATGGCGTTGCGCGAGCAGGCCGCCAGGCAGGCCGGGTTGGCGCAGTGGTTACATATGCGCGGCAGGTAGAAGTAGTAGCTGTTGGGGTAGTCGCCCTCGCCCTCGTCTTCGTCCCAGTTGGCGCCCCAGGTCGGCTTCACATTGGGGCGCAGCCACGGGTCGGTGCCGGTCATCAGCGCCTCTTCGTAGTTGTACTCCCACGGAATGCCGTAGTCTTCCTGGCTGGGCTGACGCCCCAGACGCAGCGCGCCGTCGGCGTCGAAGCCGCCGCCCATGTTCTGGTAGTCGCGGGGATAGCCCAGTCCCGGCTGGGTCTCCACGTTGTTCCAGTACATGAACTCGCGACCGTTGCGGTTAGTCCACATCAGCTTGCAAGCCGCGGTGCAGGTCTGACAGCCGATGCACTTGTTCAGATCCATCACCATGCAGAGTTGGCGTTTGACAGCCATGAGAATCTCCTCTTAAACGACGCGCGGATCGGCGATGTCTTCGGCCTTGGCCAGCTCGATGTCGTAGCTGGTTTCATGGATATGCTGGTTGGCGTTCCATTTGGCGTAGATGAACTGCAGGTGCCCCCAGCCGCCCGCCAGCTCCAGCGGCTGCAGGAATACGGCGTGGGACATGTTCATGTTTCTGCGCTTGATGTACTGGTGCGGCTCCCAGCCGTGCTCCATCATGATCGAGTTCACCGGAATGCTGGGGTAGAACTTGGCCTGGGCAAAAAAGTCGCCGTTGGCGTTGAACAGCCGCACCGTATCGCCGTCCTTGATGCCGCGCTGTTCGGCCAGCTGCGGGTTGATGTAGATGTTGGGCTCGCCGCGCTGCAGTCGCAGCAGATACTTGTTGCTGCGCCAGTTGGAGTGGATCGCCCAGCGGGAGTGCGGCGAGTAGAACTTCAGCGGATAGTTGGACGCCTCGGGGCCGGCGTACAGGCGCGCCGTGGGTACGCTGGAGTCCAGCTTCTGAAACCACGGGTGATCGCAGTAAAACGTGATGCGACCGGTCAGGGTTTCGTAGGGCTTCTTGCCGTCGGTCTGGGCGGTGAAGGGGTTATACGGCTCGTCTGGCTTGAGCGGCTGGTTCAGACCGGCGTGCTCGTTCATCACGATGAAGCCACGCTCGGCGGCCTCTTCCAGGCTCACACCGCCAAATTCGGGGGAATCCTCGATGATATGTTTGAACACGTCGTAATCGGTATTGAGGGTGCCCTGGCGGGTAAAGTCGTCGTGAATGGTGTGCAGGTCGCGGGTGACCTCGCCGTCCTCGATCGGGCCGATACCCCGGGTGATGGCGCGCTCCTGAATCTTCCTGGTGAGCAGCGCCATGATGTCCCAGTCGGGCTTGGACTCGCCCACCGGCTCGACCGATCGGGTAAAGACGTTGGCAAAGCGATGGTAGCCCTGGGTGCGTATGTCCCAGGCTTCGTAATGGCTGGCCGCCGGCAGCACATAGTCGGCCCACTCGGCGGTGGAGTCCATGCGCACGTTGATGTTCACATACAGCTCTTCCGCCTGGCGCAGGTGCTCTTCGCGGTATTTTTCCGACATCTTGTTACGCCGGAAGGTGTTGTCCGCGATCGAAATCATGCCCTTGATCTCGCCATGGTACGGCATCCAGCCTTTGTCCATGGACTCGTTCATCATCGCTTCCATCTCGTCGAGATCGAAGCCGACGCGCTCCTTGAGCTTGGCGTTATCGTAGTGCCGGCGTGCGCCCTCCATCATGCCGCCGCGCAGAAACTCGCCCAGGCCGCCGGGCTCCAGGCGGGCTGATTTCTTGCCTTCAAACCCCGCCAGCTCCGACCAGCGCGGGTGATTCCACACCACCCAGGAGGTATCCAGGCCGCCGGTGCGCCCGCCGTGCCCGGTCAGTGCCAGCGTCAGCGCATAGCCCCAGCAGGTGTACAGGCAGTTGGAGTAGCTGGAGGTGATGTAGCCCAGCATGATGATGGCCTTGTTGGCCGCCGCAATATGACGTGCCTCCTGGCGCACGATGTCCGGATGGATGCCTGTTTTGTCCTGAGTGTTTTCCGGCGTGTACTTGGCCGCTTCCTTTTTCACGTGCTCAAATGACGTGGTCACGGCAATGCCGTCCACCTCGAAGGTGCCTTCCAGGGCCGGGTCGACGTCGCCCAGTGCCAGGGTCTTGGTGTCGTCGCCCATGGAGCCCTTGGCTTTTACCGCCCGGTTGGTGTTGAGGTCCCAGTGGTAGAACACTTCGTCGGAGCCGCCGTCGACCAGGTCGGCTTCGCGCAGCAGCTTGCCGTTGTCCTGGCGCACCAGCATCGGCAGGTCGGTCTGCTCTTTCATGAACGCCGGCTTGAACAGGTTCTCTTCAATGATGACGTTGACAAACGACATCGCCAGGAAGGGGTCGGAACCCTGCTCGATGGGCATCCACAGGTCGGTGTGAATGGAGCTTGGGTTGTAGTCCGGTGCGGTGCTGGTGATGCGCGCGCCGTTGTACTTGGCCTCCCAGATATAGTGGGCGTCCGGAATACGGGTGGCGTTGGGGTTGATCATGCCGAGCATGATGTAGTCGGCATCGAACCAGGCGTCCGAAGTGAAGCTCTCCAGCGGGTTGCCGTAGGCCAGGTGGGCGCCGGTCAGCAGGTCGCCCACCACGGTAAAGCCGTCAAGCTGGATGCCGCCGACCAGGGCGGCAAAGCGGGCGGGCCCGGACTGGCGAACCATGGTCTGGTTGCCGGAGCCCTGGTGGGTCTTGAGCTTGCCGGGGCCGTGCTTCTCGAAGATATCGATGATCTTGTCGGCGATCTCCTCGGTGGCCTGGTCCCAGGAGATGCGCTGCCACTTGCCTTCGCCGCGCTCGCCGGCACGCTTGAGCGGATAGCGCAGACGGTCGGCCTCGTACATGGCAGTTGAGTGAATGGCGCCTTTCTGGCAGCCGCGCGGGTTGGCGTCGGGCACGTTGGGGTTGACCTGGGGATACTTGGCGATCTGCTCTTCGCGGACGACGATGCCGTCCTTCACGTAGATGTCCCAGCCGCAGTTGCCCATGCAGTTGATGCAGTGGGCGGCGTGGCCGATGCTGTCCCAGGTCCACTCGTTGCGGTACAGGTCCTCCCAGCTGCGGTAAGGGTACTCGCTGGCCAGGGTGTCGTTGATCGGTTCGAGCCGGTTGAGCGCCCAGACGTTGCCGCTGAGCATGGCGCCGGTACCGGTCAGCCCTAGCCCTTTCAGGAAGTCGCGGCGCTTTAGCTTCCACATCCCCATGGTGTTCTCCTCATCAACGGCTGCCGTCAGCGAGCCGAACGCTAGTCTAGTGTTGCGCTGCGCTGATCGGGTTGTCGCGCCTTCACTGCGCACCTGGACGCGTGACGCGTTAAGTATTCTGGCCTGGCCTTGCCATCAGGTTCTGGCGGGTGACGATCCTCAGACCTGCACAGGTCTGCATGTTATCCTGCTGATTTCTTTCATAAAATGAATTGCTTTGAAGATAAGCAAGGAAGAGACAACCAAGCGCTGCGAAGCGATGGAAAAGATCGCTTGACTGCTCAACCAGATGACACCAGGCTTTCGGTTTTGGTATACGTTTAATTCACGTTTAAGACACAATTCGAGGATAGCACCGCCGCAGCTTTCCTCGATACTGC
>DATHXP010000087.1:0-2878 GCA_035459605.1 Halomonas sp.
ACGAGCCCACCTCGCCCTTTGCGCCCCCCGATCTCGACGACGTGCTCGACGCCATCCGCGATCAGCAGCCGGATATCGTCTTCGCGCCCCACGTGGAAACCGCCTCGGGCATCAAGCTACCCGATGACTATCTGCGCAAAATCGCCGCGGCGATTCACGAGCAAAACGGCCTGCTGGTGCTCGACTGCATCGCCTCGGGCACCGACTGGGTGAACATGCAGGATCTCGGCATCGACGTGCTGATCAGCGCCCCTCAAAAGGGCTGGAGCGGCTCACCCGGCTGCGGCATGGTCATGCTGTCGCGTCAGGCGCGTGAAATCATCGAGGAGACCACCAGCGACAGCTTTGCCATCGATCTGAAGAAGTGGCTGACGATCATGGAAACCTACGAGGAAGGCGGCCATGCCTACCACGCCACGCTGCCCACCGACGGGCTGCGTCAACTGCACAGCGTGATGGCCGAAACCCAGGCCTACGGCTTCGACAAGGTGCGCGACGAACAGCTGGAGCTGGGCCGTCGGGTCCGCGAGCTGCTGGCCGGCCGCGGCTATCCCAGCGTTGCGGCACCGGGCTATGAGGCGCCCGGCGTTGTTGTCAGCTATACCAGCAACGCCGACATCGTCAGCGATTTTGCCAAAGCCGGCCTGCAGGTTGCCGCCGGGGTACCGCTGATGTGCGATGAGGGCGACGACTTCCAGACTTTCCGCATCGGACTGTTCGGACTGGATAAGCTGCACAATATCGATCGCTGTATCGAGCAGCTTACCACCGCGCTGGATCGCATAGAGACCCCGGCCACCGAGAGCTGATGCGCGCTTGGCGCACGCTGGCATCATGATTGAACTGGCTGGAGCAGCATCTAGCACTCCAGCCAGTTTTTCGGAACAATCCCCCTTGCCACGGCCTCCGGCCAGGCTCACTTGCTGCCGCTGGGGGCAGCGGCGTCTTCTCCGGCCTCTTGTCTTTTCTTCCTCGCTTCCTCGCTCTTTTTTTTACTTTCCCGCCTGGCTTCCTCTTTCTTTTTTGGCGCTTTTTCCTCGGCCAGCTGCAGATTCATGATGCCCGAGCGGCTCACCACCACCTTCCAACGCTGCAGCACGGCAGGCCCATCGCCTTCACGATCGCGCACTACCAGCTGCATCATGTGGTTGCGCTCCACGATCTCGTGAGATACTCGCCCCTTGCCGTCGAGACCATACACATGATGATTAGCGCTCACCATCAGCTGAGTGATCGGCGAAAGATCCATGGTCAGGTTCTCGCGCGTTCTGTCATAACCGCTGAGAAAGCGCGTGGGCGACATCTTCGAACGAGAGCGATAGTGCAATATCGTCTCGCCGCGCCACTCGGTTCCCCCGCCTCTGAAGCGACGGAGCTCGACATCCAGCGACTCAAAGCTGCGGTAGTCAAACCACTCCAGCTGTCGCCCTACCGGGATCTGGCTGCTGGGGTCCTTGTATAGCCGCCGCCAGCGCGGCCGACCGCGCCTGAGCCAGCGCCACAGCGTCGAGCGCAGGTCGTCCTTGAACACTTCGCGAAGCGCATAGATCAGTGCCAGCGCCAGCACAAACATGGCCGTCAGATCGCCCAGCAGCTGACGTGCGCGCACCAGTCCCAGGGTGACGACCACCATCACCAGCGCCGTCGCAGCGGCCTTGACCATGCGCTGCTCGATTCCGCCCAGCGCCTGCTGACGCTGCTTGAGCGTGACGGGATGCTCGATCAGCAGCCGCAGGAGGCGCATGCGATTGGAAATTCGCGCCGGATCATCCACCACCGCCGGCGGGTTGTAGCGCAGCTCCTCACGATAGGCGTTTTCCTCCTGGCACAGCGAAAGAAGCGCTTCTCGGCTGGCGCCCAACTCACCCTCATTTGGCAGCTGTGCCACGAGTGCAAGCAGCTGCTGCTCTGTCTGCCACGACAGGTAGTTATCGATATTGACGAAATGATCGCGCAGCTTACCCTCGTCGTGATTCTGGCGACGCATTCGCCGCAGGATGCCGCGCGACAGCATGACCGTGTCCTTGAGCTGCGCGGCCAGCTCTTGGCGCGCCTCATCCAGCTCCGCGTGGGCCTGCGCCGTCTGCTCTTCTTCCGGCCTGCGCTTCAGCCGCCTGGTACGTCTGCGCAGCTGCCGGGCCTGCTCCAGCAATGAACGATTCGCCTCTTCCAGCGCCGTGACATACTGATGCGCATAGAGGCTCAGCCCCAGGCGGAACTGATTGACATCCAGCCGGGCTCCGGCCAGCCGGCTCATTACCAGCGGCAGCCGGTGACGCTCACTGAAATAGGTGCGCTTGATCTGAAATACTCGGTGATACAGCGCTTCCTCGGACATCAGTTTGGTTGTCAGGCCCAGCTCAGCCGGCAAGAACAGCACAACGTCCAGGTGGTGCGAGCGACCCTCGGTGAGTACCCGCGCAATGCGCAGATGATGGTTATCCTTGATGGTTACGTTGGCCACGGGCGCTCGCTTGGTGACGATAGGAAACAGATGTTAATCAGGTGCAGCACAAGGCGTGCCAACTTCAAAATGCCAGCGCGGGGCTCAAGTGGCAGATGAACAAAACGAGACGACCCTTGGGCCGTCCCGCACGTTGTCCTGAGGAGTCAAGCCGGCAGGGCAAAGATGGCTCAGTATCCACCCATGCCGCGCGGCATGAAGCCCAGGTGATTGGTCACCTGCTTGACGCCCGGCGTGTTTTCGGCCGCCACCTGCACTGCCCAGCGCTGCTCCTTGTTATCCACCAGCCCCCAGAGCTGGACGTGGCCGTCGGCTACGATGATGTTGAGGCGCTCCCCCACCAGGCCGGTGATGGACTTCAGCTCCTTGTAGATGGCCTTGCGAATGTTGCGATCATCAATACTGGCGTCAATC
>DATHXP010000088.1:0-11390 GCA_035459605.1 Halomonas sp.
GATCGACGCCGGCGAGTTCTCCACCCCGGGGGTCGACTACAAGGCCGGCTTCTCCGAAGTCGCCGATCACTGGTCGGTGCCCGGCTGGCATCAGTCCGCCAGCGTGTTTGGCGTGATGATCAACAAGGACGCCTGGGACGCCCTCTCCGAGGAGACTCAGGAGAAGCTGAAGATCGCCGCCGATGCCACCATGGCCTGGTCGCTGGCCTGGTCCGAACGCGAGTCCACCGAGGGCACCAAGAAGTTCCTGGAGGACGGCACCGAGATCAACCAGCTCTCCGATGAGGATCTGGCCGAGATCCAGAAGGTCACCAACGAGGTGATCCTGCAGGGCGCCTGCGAGGACCCGATGCACGCCAAGGTCTACCACTCCATGATCAGCTACATGGAAGACTACGCCACCTGGCGTGACATCAGCGCGCCCTACAACATGAGCCGCGTCATCGACAACCTTCCCTCGCTGGAAGAGATCGAAGCCTGCATGGAGTAGCGCCTGCCCTTGCACCAATCTCTTGAACTCAGGGTCACAGTCGGCCGCCGCCCTCCCGGCGGCGGCCGACTTTTTTCATGCGGCTCATCATGCCGGCAACCACACACGAGGCCCCTTTCATGAACGCCATCGCCAGGGCCATCGATGCCCTCAACGAAGGGTTCGGACGCCTGATCGCTCCGCTGCTCGCCGTGATCACGCTGATCGTGATCTATGACATCGCCATGCGCTTTTTCTTCGGACGCCCCAGCGACTGGGCCTTCGATGTCACCAAGATGCTGTTCGGCGCCCACTTCATGCTGATGGCCGCCTACGGACTGCGCCATCATGCCCATGTCGAAGTCGACGTGCTCAAGCGCCTGCTGTCGCGCCGCGGTCGCGCCGCCATCGAGCTGCTCGGCTACCTGATCTTCTTTGT
Organism: Halomonas sp.; assembly: GCA_035459605.1. Lineage (GTDB taxonomy): Bacteria > Pseudomonadota > Gammaproteobacteria > Pseudomonadales > Halomonadaceae > Halomonas. The sequence goes on from DATHXP010000088.1 coordinate 909, forward strand.
GCCCTTCATCTGGATGCTGCTCACCTACGGCTGGTCCTTCTTCGAACGCTCCTTCAGCCGCGGCGAGACCACCTACGGCATGATCTCGATCCCCGTCTACCCGGTGAAGGGCGTGATCGTCGTTACCGCCGCGCTGATTTTGCTGCAGGCCATCGCCATCGTGCTGCGCGCCATTCAAGAGCTGCGGGGGAAAACCGCATGAACCTAAGCCCCGAACTCCTCACCCTCTTCATGTTCAGCGGCCTGCTGATCGGCCTGTTCATGGGCCACCCGCTGGCCTTCGTGCTGGGCGGCGTGGCCGTGATGGGCGCCCTGCTGGGTCCGGGCATCAAGGTGCTCGGCACGCTGATCAACAACATCTACGGCAACTCCATGGACAACTACGTCCTGGTGGCCATCCCGCTGTTCATCCTGATGGCGCGCTTTCTCAACGACTCCGGCGTCACCGAGAAGATGTTCGACGCCATGCGCCTGCTGCTGGCCAACCTGCGCGGCGGCCTGGCGCTGACCGTGGTCATCGTCTCGGTGCTGCTGGCCGCCACCACCGGCATCGTCGGCGCCTCCATCGCGGTGATGGGCATGATCGCTCTGGTGCCGATGCTCAAGTACTCCTACAACAAGGAGCTCAGTGCGGGGGTGATCATGGCCAGCGGCTGCCTGGGCATCCTGATTCCGCCCAGCATCATGCTGATCCTGATGGCCAGCTATTCGCCCGTCTCGGTGGGCCAGCTGTTCGCCGGCGCCCTGGTGCCCGGCCTGATGCTCGGCGCGATGTACGCCCTCTACGTGCTGGTGATCTGCTTCATCAAGCCGAGCTACGGCCCGCGGGTGCCTGCCGAAGAGCGCGCCGAGACCTCCACCGGCCAGCTGCTGGTGATGCTGGCCAAGTACGTGCTGCCGCCGATGTCGCTGATCCTGGGCGTGCTGGGCGCGCTGTTTACCGGCATCGCCACCGCCACCGAGGCCTCGGCGATTGGCGTGGTCATCGCTTTCATCCTGTTCTTGATTTTCGGCGACCGCAGGCTCTCGACCTGCTACCGCACCCTGATCGAAGCCAGCAAGACCACCACCATGGTGATGCTGGTGCTGGTCGGTGCCACCGCCTTCACCGGGGTGTTCTCCCGCGGCGGCGGCATGAACGTCATCCACGAGCTGGTCATGGCCATGCCGGGCGGCACCGTCGGCGCGCTGATCCTGATGCTGTTTCTGGTGTTCGTGCTGGGCATGTTCCTCGACTGGACCGGCATCGTGCTGCTCAGCTTCCCGATCATGCTGCCCATCGTCGATTCCATGGGCGTGGACCTGCTGTGGTTCGTGGTGATGGTGGCGGTGGTGCTGCAGACGTCGTTCCTGACGCCGCCGTTCGGCTACGCGCTGTTCTATCTCAAGGGCGTGGCGCCGCCGGAAATCGAGACGCTGGACCTGTACCGGGCGGTCATCCCGTTCTGTATCCTGATCGTGCTGGCGTGCGTGCTGATGGCGTTCTTTCCGGCGCTGGTCACCGGCCTGCCCGATATGCTGCTGGGGCGCTGATGACAAAACGACAAGCGGCGGGTGGCTTCGGATGACATCGCCAGGGCCGCCCGTCGGGCAATCAGAATCAGAGGAGCTGTCATGAGCTTTACGCCGCGCTTTACCGACGGCCAGCCGTTCTCCCAGCCGCTGGGCAAGATCGTCTGCGTGGGTCGCAACTACGCCGAGCACGCCAAGGAGCTGAACAACCCGGTGCCGGCGGCGCCGCTGCTGTTCATCAAGCCGGCCACCAGCGCCGCCGATCTGGGCCAGCCGCTGGCTCTAGCCAAGCGCGACGAGCCGGTGCACTTTGAAACCGAGCTGGCGCTGCTGATCGGCGAGCGCCTGAGCGACGCCAGCCCCGGGCAGGCCGAACGCGCGGTAGCCGGCATCGGCCTGGGGCTGGACCTGACCCTGCGCGAGCTGCAGTCGCGGCTCAAGGACAAGGGGCATCCCTGGGAGATCGCCAAGGCCTTCGACGGCGCCTGCCCGCTGTCGCCGTTCATGGCGCTTGACGCGGTACCGGACTGGCCCGCGCTGCGCTTTACCCTGACCATCGACGGCGAACCGCGCCAGCGCGGCCAGGTGTCGGACATGCTGTTTCCGGTTCCACAGCTGCTGGCCGAGATGAGCCGCCATTTCACGCTGATGCCGGGCGACGTGGTGCTGACCGGCACGCCCGCCGGCGTCGGCGTACTGGAAGCCGGCGCCGAGCTGACATTCACGCTGAAAGGCGGGGGTGAAGACGCGCGGGATGGCGGCTTGGAGCTGACGACCCGAGTAGCCGGCTAATCCAGGCGGTTGACCTTACGCCGAGACATCGGGCGCCGGCAGGGGCAGCGCGCCCTCCTCGATGCGGCGCTTGAGAATGATGCGGAAACGCTCGGGGTCGTGGGGCGTGAGATCGTGGGCCGGCGGATAGACGTAGACCACCAGCAGGCGCGACAGCCAGTAGCGCAGGGCAGTCATGCACAGCATCGTCGGCCAGATCTTGCGCTCGGCGGGCGTCAGCGGGCGCTGCGCCATGTAGGCGCCCAGCAGCACGTCGTGGCGCTCGACGTTCAGGCGGCCGTCCGCGTCGGAGGCCCAGTCGTTGATAACGATGGCCAGGTCGAACAGCAGATCGCCGGTGCAGCCGTTGTAAAAATCGATGATGCCGCCCAGCCGATCACCCTCGTAAAGCGTGTTGTCGCGAAACAGGTCGCCATGGATCGCGCCCTGGGGCAGGGTTACGCCAGAGAAAGCGTCCTGATAGCGATCCACCTCGTTTTTTATCAACGTCTGGTCGTCAACCGAGATATAGCTGAGCACCTGGGTATGCATGGCCTGCAGCCAGTGCAGGTCGCGGGGGTTGGGGCGATGGCCGGTGAAGTGCTGCGATACCAGGTGCATGCGCCCCAGCGTATCGCCAATCGCCTGGCACTGAGCAAGATTGGGCTGCGCCGGATAGACGCCCGGCAGGCGCGGAAACAGCAGCGCCGGCTTGTCCGCCAGGCTGTGCAGGGCAATCCCCTCGCGGTCGTGCACGGGGCCGGGCACCGGCAGGCGATGCAGGTCCAGATAGTCCAGCAGGCCGACAAAGAACGGCAGCTCGGCCTTCTCGCCCTGCTCGAACAGCGTCAACACCAGTTCGCGCTGGTCGGTGGTAACAAAGAAGGTGCTGTTTTCGGTGCCCTCGGGCACGCCCACCAGGGAAACCAGCGAGCCCACATCGAAGCGGTTCAGGAACGTCGCCACCTGGGCGTCGTCAAGCGGTGTGAATACGGCCATGTGTCATCTCAACCGGGTTTGCCAAGGCGCCCATTGTAACCGACGGCGCCGCATCGCACGACGCATGATACGCCGCCAGCGTCACTTCACCCAGTCGGGAACGGGCACCTTGCCGGCAGACACGCGCTCGAAATTGCCGTTGCCGTTGCGATCCAGCAGCACATAGGCCGCCCCCTGCCGCGGGCGAATCTCGATGGCATACAGCCGGCCGTTAAGCCGATACTCTTTGACCGTGCGCTGACTTTCCTGACGCACGGTGACTTCGGGCTCGGCGGCCAGCGCCTGTGCAGGCGGCAGCGTTGCTCCCAGCATCAAGCCTGTCAGCACAGCGAACATTACACGTTGCAGAATCATTGTGACTCTCCCAGGCAGGCAGCTCTTCCTGATACCGCTCTGCTCAGTACGAATTATCGCACTTTGCCAGACTCGCCGCGGCAGGGCAAAGCGCGCCGCCAATGCGTATCATGGAGGGTCCATGATGCTTTAGAACAACCTGACGGACACCGACTCCATGACCGACACGCCCATCGTTCTCGTCGACGGCTCCTCCTATCTGTACCGCGCCTTTCACGCCCTGCCGCCGCTGTCCACCTCCGATGGCCAGCCTTCCGGGGCGATTCGCGGCGTGCTCAGCATGCTCAAGCGGCTCATCAAGGACTATCCCCAAAGCCCCATGGCGGTGGTCTTCGACGCCCCGGGCAAAACCTTTCGCGACGACATCTATGCCGAGTACAAGGCCCATCGTCCGCCGATGCCCGACGACCTGCGCGCCCAGATCGCCCCGCTGCACGAGTGCGTCAGGGCGCTGGGGCTGCCGCTTTTATGCGTGGAAGGGGTCGAGGCCGACGATGTAATCGGCACCCTGGCCCGCCAGGCCACCGAGGCCGGCCGCGACGCGGTGATCTCCACTGGCGACAAGGACATGGCGCAGCTGGTCAACGACCACATCACCCTGGTCAACACCATGAACGACGAGACTCTGGATGCGGCCGGGGTCGAAGAGAAGTTCGGCCTGCCGCCATCACTGGTCATCGACTTTCTGGCGTTGATGGGCGACAAGACCGACAACATTCCCGGCGTGCCGGGCGTCGGCGAAAAGACCGCGCTGGGGCTGCTGCAGGGCATGCAAGGCGGCCTCGACGCCGTCTATGCCGACCTCGAGAAGGTGAAGACGCTGTCCTTTCGCGGCGCCAAGACGCTGCCCGGCAGGCTTGAGGAGTATCGCGACCAGGCCTATCTGTCGTATCGCCTGGCCACCATCAAGACCGACTGCGAACTCGAGCACGGCCTCGACGACCTGGCCGTTGCCGAGCCCGACCGCGAGGCGCTCAAGGCGCTCTACCGCCGGCTCGAATTCAGGGCCTGGCTGGCCGAGCTGCTGGAGGGCAGGGACGAGGGCGTGGATGACGTTGGCGGCGGCAGCCAGGTGGACGCCAGCGGTGGCGGCGATGGCGGTAACGACGCATCGCCGACGACCGGCGGCAGCGCCTCGCGCAGCGATACGGTCATCCTCGAGCAGGCCCAGCTCGACGCCTGGCTTGAGCGCCTGCGCGGGGCCGAGGCCTTCTGCTTCGATCTGGAGACCACCAGCCTCGACTACATGGCGGCGGACATCGTCGGCGTGGGCCTGGCGCTGGCGCCGGGCGAGGCGGCCTATGTTCCGCTGGGCCACGACTACCTGGACGCCCCCGACCAGCTCGAGCGCAAGGCGACGCTTGAAGCGCTTGGCGAAGTGCTCGGCGATGAGCGCATCGCCAAGATCGGTCAGAACCTCAAGTACGATATCTCGGTGCTGGCGCGCTACGCTATCGACGTCAGGGGGCCGCTGATCGACACCATGCTGGAGTCCTACGTGCTGGACTCCACCGCCACCCGCCACGACATGGACTCGCTGGCGCTGAAGTACCTGGGCGAGACCACCACCTCCTTCGAGGCGGTCGCCGGCAAGGGCGCCAAGCAGCTGACCTTCAACCAGGTCGCCCTGGAGCAGGCGGTGCCCTACGCCTGCGAGGACGTCGACATCACCCTGCGCCTGCACCGCCACCTGCGCCCCAGGGTCGAGGCCACCGGCCGCCTGGCCGAGGTGCTCGACACCCTGGAGCGCCCGCTGATTCGCGTGCTGTCGCGCATGGAACGCCACGGCGTGGCGCTGGACGCCGAGCGCCTGCATGCCCAAAGCCAAGAGCTGGGTGAAGGTATCCGCGCGCTGGAAGCCAAGGCCTTTGAGCTGGCTGGGCGCGAGTTCAACCTGAGCTCGCCCAAGCAGCTCGGCGAGATCCTGTTCGAGGAGCAGGGCATCCCGGTGCTCAAGAAGACGCCCAAGGGCGCGCCCTCCACCGCCGAGGCGGTACTCGAGGAGCTGGCGCTGGACTACCCGCTGCCCAAGGTGATCATGGACTATCGCGGCCTGTCCAAGCTGCGCTCCACCTACACCGACAAGCTGCCGAAACTGGTCAACCCCGCCACCGGGCGCCTGCACACCAGCTACCACCAGGCGGTCACCGCCACCGGGCGTCTGTCGTCGTCGGACCCCAACCTGCAGAACATCCCGATCCGCACCGACGAGGGCCGGCGCATCCGCCAGGCCTTCATCGCCCGGCCCGGCTACCGCATCGTCGCCGCCGACTACTCGCAGATCGAGCTGCGCATCATGGCGCATCTGTCCGAAGACAAGGGGCTTTTACAAGCCTTTGCCGAAGGCCGCGACATTCACGCCGCTACTGCCGCGGAGGTATTCGGCACGGCGCTGGGTAACGTCAGCAGCGACCAGCGGCGCAGCGCCAAGGCGATCAACTTCGGGCTGATCTACGGCATGAGCGCCTGGGGACTGTCGCGTCAGCTGCACATCGAGCAGAGCCAGGCCAAGGTGTATATCGAGCGCTACTTCGACCGCTATCCCGGCGTGGCGCGCTACATGGAGCGCATCCGCGCCCAGGCGGCGGAGGACGGCTTCGTCGAGACGGTATTCGGCCGGCGGCTCTACCTGCCGGAGATCCGCGCCCAGAACCGCGCGCGCCGCCAGGGCGCCGAGCGCACCGCCATCAACGCCCCCATGCAGGGCACCGCGGCGGACATCATCAAGCGCGCCATGATCGACGTGGACGGCTGGCTTGAGGCCCAGGATGGCAGCAGCGCCTTCGACGCCTGGATGGTCATGCAGGTCCACGACGAGCTGGTGTTCGAAGTCAAGGAAGGGCAGGCAGAAGCGTTCATGGCCGAAGTCACCGCGCGCATGCGCAATGCCGCGAAGCTCGACGTGGCGCTGGAGGTCGAGGCCAAGCACGGCGCCAACTGGGACGAAGCGCACTGAGGCAAGCCCTGATGCACAGGGCATGACGCTACACAATCAACAAGGCCCGCGGCAGTTTAACTGCCGCGGGCCTTGGTGTTTTTAATGCTACTGCTTACTCGACTGTCAGACGGCTAGCCGCCCGACCTCAGCGCCAGCCGACGCGGTCGAAGATCTTCACCGCCTCGGGGTTGTGATTGCCCAGCTCGCTGATGTTGAGATCGTCCTTCTTGAACTCGCCCCAGCCGACCAGGACCTCATCCATCTCGACACCGTCGACCACCGGGAACTCGTAGTTACCGCTAGCCAGCAGCTGCTGGGCCTCGTCGGAGGCCAGGAACTCGAGGAAGCGCACGGCGTTGTCGCGGTTCGGCGCGCCCTTGACCACACCGGCACCGCCCACGTTGACGTGGGCGCCGCGGCCGTCCTGGTTGGGGAACAGAATCTCGACTTTCTCGGCGGCCTCGCGCTCCTTGGCGTCGTCGGACTTCAGCAGGCGCACATAGTAGTAGTGGTTGCCCACCGCCAGGTCGCACTCGCCGCTGGCCACGCCGCGAATCTGGTCGCGGTCGCCGCCTTCAGGATCGCGCGCCAGGTTGTCCACAATGCCCTGGGCCCACTTCTCGGCCTCTTCCTCGCCATGGTGAGCGATCATCGAGGCCAGCAGCGACTGATTGTAGATGTTGTTGGACGAGCGAATGCACAGCTCGCCCTTGAACTGCGGGTCGGCCAGCGCTTCGTAGGTCGAAACATCGGCGGGGTCGATGGTTTCGGGGTTGTAGAAAATTGCCCGCACGCGCTGGCTGAAGCCGAACCACTTGCCCTCGGGGTGACGCATGGCGTCGGGCAGGCGCTCGCTAAGCACGTCGGATTCGACGCTGTCGAAGATGTCTTCCTGCTCGGCGCGCCACAGGCGGCCCGCGTCCACGGTGACCATGACGTCGGCGGGGCTGGCGATGCCCTCGCGCTTGATACGCTGAATCAGCTGGTCGGAGTCGCCCTGCAGCGCGTTGACCTTTATCCCCGTTTCATCGGTGAAGGCGTCGTAGAGCGCCTGATCGGAGTCGTAGTGGCGCGCGGAGTAGATGTTCACCTCTTCGGCCGCTTGGGCGGTCAGGCTGGCGCTGGCCATCAGGGCGGCCAGGGACAGGACGATTCGACGTTGCTTTGACATCGGTCACCTCGATCAGCTGCTTGCGGAATGATAACAAGTTGCATTTAGATTGTGCATTGGAACGCGTCTTCTTCCCGGCGTCAAGTCTTGCCGTCCTCGTTTTGATTTCGATCAGCCAACCTCAAACTTGACCTCGTTTTCATCGGTCTTACTGAAAATAGCAACGCATTTGGGAAGCTTTCGCGTTACCATGTCCGATGAACCAACTGACCCGGTCGAGACGTTTCGCCCATGCCCATCAGCCAGACAGCTCTCAAGCCCAGCCCCGCACCCTATCGCCAGCCCGCAGCTACCAGCACGGCGGCTGAGGCGACGCCGGTGCTGACCATGCACAATATCCGCCACGCCTACGACGACGGCCACGTGGCGGTAGAGCACGTCGACCTGGAGGTACGCCAGGGCGAGGTGGTGTGCCTGCTGGGGCCGTCCGGCTGCGGCAAGACCACGCTGCTGCGCATCGTTGCCGGCCTGGAAAGGGTCCAGCAGGGCAGCGTCACGCTCAACGGCAAGGTGGTGGGGCAGGCCGGAATGCGTCATCTGCCTCCGGAGAAACGCAACGTCGGGCTGGCCTTCCAGGAGTCCGCGCTGTTTCCCCACCTTAGCGTGCTGGATAACGTGCTCTTCGGGCTTGAGACGCTGCCCGCTCGAGAGCGTCAGCGGCGCGCCCTGATGCTGCTGGAGCAGCTGGGCATGAAGCGTCACGCGCGCGACTACCCGCACACCCTATCCGGCGGTCAGCAGCAGCGCGTGGCGCTGGCCCGGGCGCTGGCCCCCTCGCCTCAGCTGATGCTGCTCGACGAGCCCTTCTCCAGCCTGGATGCGCGGCTGCGCGACCAGATTCGCGACGACACCCTGCACGTGCTGAAGCGGGTTGGCGCCGGCGCGCTGCTGGTCACCCACGACCCCGAAGAGGCGATGTTCATGGCCGACCGCATTGCGCTGATGCGCGACGGCCGCATCGTTCAGATCGGCACGCCTCAGGAGCTGTACTGCACGCCCAACGACCCCTTTGTGGTGCGCTTCTTCGGCGAGGTCAACGAGCTGTCCGGCGTCGTCTGGCAGGGCCGCGTGGTGACGCCAATTGGTGATATCCCCGCTCACGGGCTGGCCGACGGCACCCTGGTCAGGGTGCTGGTTCGCCCCGAGGCGCTGGGCGTGACGGCGCTGAACGAGGCGCCGGCGGCGAATCATGATGACGAGCGCAACAGCCATGTGCTGATGGCGCGCCTGCTGGGGCGTACCAGCCTTGTGCACATCTGCGCTCACAGCGCCGACGGCGACGAGATGCACATGCACGCCCGGGTGCCGGGCGTCTTCCTGCCGCAGGAAGGCCAGCCGGTCGGCCTGGAGCTGGACTGCTCACAGGTGTTCGTCTTCCCCGTCTAGGGTGTCGCGCGGGCCCTTGCCGCCGGGGCGCGAGCCGCGCATCGCCATGCTCAGCAGCACCACCGGAATGATGCCGACCGCCACTATCGCCAGCGACGAGGTAGCGGCTTCGGCCAGCCGCTCGTCCGCCGCCAGGTTGTGCACCCGCACCGCTAACGTATCGAAGTTGAACGGCCGCAGGATCACGGTGGCCGGCAGCTCCTTCATGACATCCACAAATACCAGAATGCCGGCCGCCAGCAGGCTGCCGCGCATGATCGGCGTATGCACCCGGCGCAGCGTGCCGCCAGCACTCTTGCCCAGGGTGCGCGAGGCCGCGTCCATGCTCGGCGTGACCTTGCCAAGGCTTGCTTCCAGCGCGTTGAAGGACACCGCCAGAAAGCGCACCACATAGGCGTAGATCAGAATGAAGGCCGAGCCGCTGAAGACCAGCCCCACGATCACGCCGTAGTGGTCCCGCGTGAAAGTGTTGAGGCTGTGATCGAGCCAGGCAAAGGGGATCAGGATGCCCACCGCCACCACCGACCCCGGTATCGCATAGCCCATGGCGGCAATACGGGTGGCGGTGCGCGTCAGCGCGCCAGGATGCAGCCGCGCGCCGTAGCTGAGCAGCAGCGCAAGCCCTACCGCGGCCAGAGCGGCGACGGTGGCCAGTACCAGACTGTTGCCGGCGAAGGTCAGAAACTCGCTGCCCAGCAGGCTGTCGCCGGTGCGCATCGACATATGGCCAAGCAGCGCACCGGGCATCGCGAAGCCCACCAGCACCGGGGCGAAACACGCCATGATGGCCGCCGCCGCCTTGCCGCCGCGCAGCTCGAAGCGCGGCAGCTGCTGGTAGCGCCCGCCGGTCTGATAGTAGCGCCGCCTGCCGCGCGACCAGCGCTCCAGCAGCACGAAGACGATCACGAAGGCCAGCAGGCAGGCCGCCAGCTGGGCCGCGGCCACCTGCTCGCCCATGCCGAACCAGGTGCGATAGATGCCGGTGGTAAAGGTATCCACGCCGAAGTACTGCACCGCGCCGAACTCGTTGAGCGTTTCCATCAGCGCCAGCGATACACCGCCGACAATGGCCGGTCTGGCCAGCGGCACGGCTATGGTGGTGAACAGCCGCCAGGGGCCGCGACCCAGGGTACGCCCCACGTCCAGCACGCAGGCCGACTGCTCCAGAAAGGCCGCCCGCGCCAGCATGTACACGTAGGGGTAGAGCACCAGGGTAATCAGCGTCGCGGCGCCGGGCAGCGAGCGAATATTGGGAAACCAGTAGTCTCCCCGGCCCCAGCCGAACAGCTCGCGCAGCGCCGTCTGCACGGGTCCGGCGTACTGCAGAAAATCGGTATAGGCGTAGGCGATC
>DATHXP010000089.1:0-9162 GCA_035459605.1 Halomonas sp.
TACGCTCGCTGGCCGAGATCGGCAATGCGCTGAAGGAAGTCACCGGCTGGTAGGCCAGTTTTCTTCACGTCATAGCAGCAACGCACAAGGGCACCCGAGGGTGCCCTTGTTACTGGTGCGGCTGCTATCGCTGGAGCCCAGAGGCCTCAATCGGCCGGGCGGCCCACCAGCGAGCGAGTTTCCTCGCGCGCCTCGGTGAGCACAACGCGCGTGCTGTCGCCCAGCTTGAAGCGCTCTTCGCCCTCGATCTGGATGCGTCCTTCCTTGTCGTCGATCACCACCTTGTCGCGATCGCTGTGCATCAGCGGCGCCGGTATGAACACGGTGGCGCCATTGGCAATCAGCCTGACCCGCATGCCGCCGCGGTTGATGGCGATGATCTCGGCGTCGAACGCCGCGCCTTGCTCGGTGGCCGGGGTCAGGTAGCGCACGTAGAGCCAGTCCTTGACGTCGCGCTCGGCCAGTCGGTTGAGGCGCCGTCGCTGGGTCAGCTGCTCGGTCATTGCCTGGCTGGCCTCGGCCGGCGCCTGTTCGCCCTTGAGCACGCGCTTGATCAGGCGGTGGTTGACCATGTCGCCGTACTTGCGAATCGGCGAGGTCCAGGTGGCGTAGGCGGCAAGCCCCAGGCCAAAGTGCGGGCCGGGCCTGGCCGACATGCTGGTGAAGCCCTGGAAACGGCGCAGGCGAGCGTCAAGCCAGGCGTCGTCGCGGGCCTCCAGGGCGCGCTTGAGTTCACGATAGCGCGGCAGCTCGGTCAAGGCCTCGGGTTCGACGCTGATCTCCTGGGCGGCCAGAAACTCGTGGGCCGCCTCGGCCTTTTCCGGTTCGAAGGCGCGGTGCACGTTGAAGATGCCGTGGCCGACGTGCTCCGACAGCAGGTGCGCGCAGCAGGCGTTGGCGACGATCATCGCCTCTTCGATCATGCGATTGGCGATACGTCGCTGCTCGCTGCGGATATCCAGCACGTTGCCGGCGTCGTCGAGGTCAAAGACATAGTCGGGGCGGTCCTTGAACACCAGCGCATGCTCGGCGCGCCAGGCGCTGCGCGCCTCGGCCAGCGCCTCGAGCGCTTTGAGCTGCTCGCCAATCGCCGCGCTCGGCGCCCACTGGCCCCGGCCTTCGAGCCAGTCGGACACCTGATCGTAGCTCAGGCGGGCGTGCGAGCGCGCCGTGGCGGCGAAGAAGCGATAGTCGCCGACGCTGCCGTCGGCGTTGACGTCCAGCGTGCAGGCCAGCACCGGACGGTCCTTGCCTTCCCGCAGCGAGCACAGATCGTCGGCCAGCGCTTCGGGCAGCATGGTGACGTTCTGACCGGGCAGATAGACGGTGAAGGCCCGGGTGCGCGCCTCCAGGTCGGCGGCGTGGCCTTCCGCGACGTAGGCGGTGGAGTCGGCGATGGCCACGCTCAGGCGCCAGCCGCCCTCGGCGCGCGGCTCGACGCGCAGGGCATCGTCCATGTCGCGGGTGCTTTCGCTATCGATGGTGAAGAAGGGCAGCGCGGTAAGATCCTCGCGCTCCAGGCCCTCGTCGCGTAGCTGCCAGTCGCTGCCGGCTTCGGGGCTGGCCTGCTCCAGGGCGTGGCGAGCCAGCGTCACGCGCCACGGCACCGTGGGATCGTCGGCCTTGGCGACCAGCTCGTCGACCTGGGTAAAGAAGGCGCGATCATCGGGCTTGAGCGGATGGCGCACCAGGCGAGCCACCACCCAGTCGCCGTCGTCCAGGGCGTCCTCGTCCAGGCTGCGCTTGATGCGCGCCCTGAGCGGCTGCTTGATCGAGGGGTGATCGGGTATTACGGCAAGCCGTCCTTCGCGCTTTTGCAGGCGTGCGATAAAGCGCTGCATGCCGGTCTCGACCAGGGTATCGGGCTCGACCGAGGTCTTTTCACCCTCCTGATGGAGAATGGCCTCCACGCGGTCGCCGTGCAGCACCTGCTTCATGGCGGGAGGCGGCACGAAATATGACTCGCCGGCATCCGTTTCAAGAAAACCGAAGCCACGCTCGGTGGCCTTGATGACGCCCTCTACGCGGGGCGTGTTAACGCGCATCTGTTGCTTGAGCTGAGCAAGCAGCGAATTGTTCTGCAGCATGGTCACGATCGGGTGGCGGGGTAAGCAGGCTACTATACGGATTCTGCGGGCGTCCGCCAAACCGACGCTACAGCGAAGCCTTCAATTCGCCGATCAGCCGCTCGCGGCGCTTGAGGGCGACAAGGCCGGTGTCGCCGAGCACGCTGGCGGTCTCGCTGAGCAGCGCTTCGACCAGCAGCGTGAAGGCGCACATGCTGTTGCTGAAGAACAGGCTGTGATTGGGCACCTGAAAGCTATGTACGGCGCTGGCGCACAGCGGTGAACCGATGGCATCGGTCAGGGCGATGACGCGGATGTCGTGCCGCGCGGCCACGTCGGCGGTGGCCAGCACGCTTGGCGTGTAGGGGTAGCAGCTGACGACCACCAGCACGTCGCCTTCGTCCAGCTGAGCCAGGGCGTCGGCCACGCCCTGGCGGGAGCCGTCGAGTATCGCCGCGTCGCTTCGCAGCATGCCCAGCCCATAGGCCATGAACATCGCCAGCGAGCTGAACTGGCGCACGCCGTGGATGCGCACGCGGCGCGCCGTAGCCAGCATTTCGGCGCTGCCGGCCAGGCTCTCGGCGTCGATAGTGGCTGCCAGGTCAGCCAGATTGGCGCTTTCCTGGCGCGCCAGCTCGGCCAGGCGCGCAAGCCCGCCGTGAGCGGCATCCTCTTCCAGCAGTCGCGATACCTGGTCGCTGTAGAAGCCTTTGTCTCGGGTCAGGCTGCGGCGAAAGACCTCCTGCAGCTGAGCAAACCCCGCATAGCCAAGGCGCCGCGACAGCCGCGACAGGGTCGAGGCGCTGACGCTATGGCGGGCGGCCAGCTCGCTGATGGTGGAGAAAGCCGCCTGCTCCGGCGCGGTCAGCAGCGCGCCCAGCACATGGCGGGCGGCCTTGCCCAGGCCGATGGGCGAGCGCCCCGCTTCGATAGCGTGCAGCAGCTCATGAAGCTTGGCGAGCGTCTGCGGAGCGGGCGCGGCCGGGTCCGAGGCTGAACCGAGCGTGTCGGATTTGTCGGGCATGGTGACCATCCGTCGAAAACAGGTAGCGACAAGTTAGCGTTTGGCCATTGTAACTCGGTGGGAAATGGCCGTGGGATTGAGCAGATGATATTTTAGCAAATATGTTTGCATAATTAAAAAAAGAAACTATAGTTGCAATATGGTCTGCCATCCACCCGTTTGTCGCCCAGTCTGTGCTCGGAGCCCTTCATGAGTCGTGTCTTTCATCGTCATCTACACCAGTCGTACCCGCTCGCCGTCGGCGGCGATGGCCCCTACCTGATCGATTCTCAAGGGCGCCGCTATCTGGACGCCAGCGGCGGGGCGGCGGTCTCCTGTCTGGGGCACAGCGACGCCGACGTCATCGAGGCGGTGCGCGAGCAGGTCGGTCGCCTGGCCTATGCCCACACGTCGTTTTTCACCACCGAGGTGATGGAGACGCTGGCCGACTTCCTGGTCGAGCGGGCCCCCGCCGGGCTGAGCTCGGTGTACTTCGTCTCCGGCGGCTCCGAGGCGGTGGAGGCGGCGTTGAAAATGGCCCGCCAGTTCGCTATCGAGATTGGTCAGCCGCAGCGGCGCCACCTGATCGCCCGGCGCCAGAGCTATCACGGCAACACCCTGGGCGCGCTTGCCACCGGCGGCAATGCCTGGCGGCGTCGCCAGTTCGAGCCGCTGCTGGTGGAGGTGAGCCACGTCAGCCCCTGCTACGCCTATCGCGATCAGCGCGCCGACGAGACCCCGGAGGCCTACGGCGAACGCCTGGCTGACGAGCTGGAAGCGGAGGTTCAGCGCCTGGGGCCGGACACGGTGCTGGCGTTCGTGGCCGAGCCCGTGGTGGGCGCGACCATGGGGGCGGTGCCGGCGGTGCCGGGCTATTTTCGCCGCGTGCGCGAGATCTGTGACCGCCACGGCATCCTGCTGATCCTTGATGAGGTGATGTGCGGTATGGGGCGCACCGGCAGCCTGTTTGCCTGCGACCAGGAAGGGGTGGTGCCGGACCTGGTGACGCTTGCCAAGGGGCTGGGTGCCGGCTATCAGCCCATCGGCGCGACCCTGGTGAGCGAGCGCATTCGCGACGCCATCGCCCAGGGCTCGGGCTTTTTCCAGCACGGCCACACCTACATCGGTCACGCCACGGCCTGTGCCGCGGCGCTCGCCGTGCAGCGTGCCATCGAGTCGCGGGGCCTATTGGCACAGGTGCAGCGGCTCGGCGACGGCCTGGAGCAGCGCTTGCTCGAGCGTTTCAGCGAGCATCCGCACGTCGGCGACATTCGCGGCCGCGGCCTGTTTCGCGGCCTTGAGCTGGTGGCCGATCGCGGCGACAAAGCGCCGTTTGACCCGTCCCGCCGGGTGAATGCCGCGATCAAGCGTACGGCCATGGAAAACGGCCTGATGTGCTACCCCATGGGCGGTACGTTGGACGGCGTTCACGGCGACCACATCCTGCTGGCGCCGCCGTTTATTTGCGAAGAGGCGCACCTGGACGAGCTGGTCGACAAGCTCGATGCTACCCTGACAGCCGTTCTCGGCAGCTGATCCCAAGGAAAGAAACCCATGAACATCACCTCTCGTCTCACGGCGCTGGACGACGCCACCATGAGCGCCGAGCAGCGCCGGGTGCTGGACGCCATCCTGAGCGGCCCGCGCGGCAACCTGGACGGCCCATTTCTGGCCTGGGTGCACAGCCCCGAGCTTGCCGACAATGCCCAGCGGCTGGGGGCGTTCTGCCGCTACGGGACGCGGCTGGAGCTGCGTCTGACCGAGCTTGCGATTCTGTTAACCGCCAGCTGGTGGCGGTCCCAGGCCGAGTGGCAGATTCACGCGCCGATCGCCGCCGAAGCCGGGCTGGATGACGCGGTCATCGAGGCGCTGCGCGAAGGGCGTACGCCGGAGTTCAGCCGCGACGACGAGGCGCTGGTTTACCGTCTGGGATCCACCCTCTACGCCACGCGGCGGATCGACGCTGCGCTCTACGCCGAGGCCGTGGCGGCCTTCGGGGAGCCGGCGCTGGTCGAGCTGATCGGCGTGTTCGGCTATTACGCCCTGGTGGCCATGACGCTTAACGTTTTTGACGTGCGTCGCGGCAGCGCGCCGCTGCCCTTTGCTGAGCCCTTGTCCGGGCCCGATAGCGAGAATGCCGGCTGAAGCGGCGATGGTGGTCGCTATGTTTTAAGTCGTTAGAAAACTCGACGCAACCAGCGTCTGGACAGGTATGCTGTTGGCAACTCCGCGATGCAGAGCTGATTCGACGCCATGGCTGACAGCACTCTCGTCTTCCTGCTTCTGGGTGTCACTCTGGCGGCCTTTGTCTGGGGCCGCCAGCGCTACGACCTGGTGGCGCTGGCCGCGCTGCTGGGTGCCGTCGCGCTGGGCCTGGTGCCTGCCGACGAGGCCTTCCTGGGATTTGGCCACCCGGCGGTGATCACGGTCGCCGCGGTGCTGGTGATCAGCCGTGGATTCGAGCGCGCCGGCGTGGTGGATCTGATCGCCAACCAGGCGCTGCGCGTCGGTAATCGCCCCACGCATCAGGTGCTGGTGCTGACCGGCACCGTGCTGGTGCTCTCGGGGCTGATGAACAACGTCGGGGCGCTCGCGCTGATGCTGCCGGTCGCCATTCGCATGGCCCGGAAGCACGGCAGCCCGCCGTCGCTGCTGCTGATGCCGCTGGCCTTTGGCTCGCTGCTGGGCGGTCTTCTCACGCTGATTGGCACCCCACCTAATATCATCATTTCCAGCTACCGCCGCTCGATGACCGGCGAGGCCTTCGGCATGTTCGACTTCTTTCCCGTGGGAGCCGCGGTGGCGGTCGCGGGGCTGGCTTTTCTGGTGCTCACAAGCACTCGGCTGGTGCCGCGGCGCGCCGGCAGCACCTCGACCGAGGCCATGTTTGATACCGCGCACTATCTGGTCGAGCTTGTCGTGCCCGAGGAGGGCAAGGCGGTGGGCTGGTCGCTGCGCAACCTGCGCGAGGCGCTGGGAGAAAACCTGCCGGTGCTGATGGTCGTGCGCGGCGAGCGGCGCTATCCGGGCTACTCCTTCTACGGCCTGCTGCGGGCCGGCGACGTTCTGCTGATGGAGGCCGGCCCGGAGGAGATGAAACTGCTGGAAGACAAGGCTGGGCTGCGCCTGGGGCAGCAGGCAAGGGACGAGGCCCCTGCAGACGATGACGGCGCGGCGCGCGCCGAACGGTCGAACAGCGCCAAGGCCCAGGGAGTGGCGGAAGCCGCGGCAAAGAAGAGCGCTAAAAAAGGCGCTAAAAAGAGCGATAAGAAGAAGAAAGCCAATAAAGGCAATAGCAGTTCGGCGCCTGCAAGTTTGGCCATGGACACCAAGGAGCTGCAGCTGGTCGAGGCGGTGATACGCAACGACTCGATGATGCTGTACCGCAGCGCCGGGCAGCTGGGCCTGCGCAATCAGTTTGGCCTGCATCTGATCGCGGTGGCGCGCGACGGCGGCCGTCTCGATCAGCGGCTGCGCGATATTCGCTTTCGCGCCGGCGATGTGCTGCTGCTTCAGGGCGATGAACAGGTGATCGGCGAGAGCCTGGCCACCCTGGGATGCCTGCCATTGGCGCGGCGTGACCTAGCGCTGGGCCAGCCGCGGCGCATGGTGCTCTCGCTGGGCATCTTTGCCGCTGCGATTGCTGCCATGGTGCTGGGGCTGGCGCCCGCGGCCGTGGCGCTTTCTGCGGCGGCGCTGCTGGCGCTGGTCGTTGGCGTGCTGACGCTGCGCGACGGCTACCAGGCCCTCGACGGGCCGGTGATCGTGCTGCTGGGCGCCATGATTCCGGTCGGCCAGGCGTTGGAAACCAGCGGCGGGGCCGCCCTGATCGCCCAGAGTCTGCTGCTGCTGGGCAACCACTGGCCCGTGGTGGTCACCCTGACAGGGCTGTTTCTGATCGGCATGCTGCTGTCCAACGTGGTCAACAACGCCGCCGCCGCGCTTTTGATGGCGCCGATTGCCGCGAGCCTGGCCAAGGGCTTCGAGGTTTCCATGGACCCTTTTCTGATGACGGTGGCGATCAGCGCCTCCTGCGCCTTTCTCACCCCGATCGGCCACCAGTCCAACACCCTGGTGATGGGGCCGGGGGGCTACCGCTTCGGCGACTACTGGAAGCTGGGCCTGCCGATGTCGCTGCTGGTGATGACCGTTGCCGTTCCCATGGTGCTGCTGGTGTGGCCGCTTTGATGCTGCTGAGGTGCGCCTGCCGGGCGCGTCGGGTCAGGCAGGCGGGTGGCGCAGCACCTTGCTCTTGTCCAGGGCGAAGGCGTCGTAAGCGAAGTCGTCCACGGTCAGCATCTCCAGCACCTCGAGCTCGCGCTGGCGCATGAAGTCGGCGTCGTCCTCGTCAAGGATGCCTTTGGTCAGCGCCGCCTCGACGCGCTCTTCCGGATGCAGGGCGTCGGCGGGCAGCTCGCCCTTGGCGTAGGCCTTGTCGACCTGGCGATAGAGTGCTTCGGCGCGCTCCTGGGTTGCCAGCAGGGCGTTGTAGCGGGCCAGGAAATTGGCTTTGCTGCCGTCGTCGGTGCTCCAGGTGTTGGCCAGCAGTTTTGTGCGCAGGGCCGTATCGCGGGAGACCGCCTGGGCGATGCGGCGGGCCAGGTCGTCGTGAGGGCGCTTGAAGCGCTTGCCCCGCGGCATTACCACCCGGCGCAGCACGCCGGCGAGCGCCCGGCTGGGCAGGTTGTCGAACAGCTCGTCAAGGGCCTGCTCGGCGCGGCCCAGCAGCAGCTGGCAGCTGTAGTGGAGCAGAGTCTCCTCATTCTCGACCCTGTCCCCCTCGTGCCACTGCTTGAGCAGCATGCTGGCCAGATAGAGGTTGGAGAGCACGTCGCCCAGCCGTGCCGAGAGCATCTCGCGCTGCTTGAGCCTGGCGCCCAGGCTTGCCATGGCGGCGTCCGCGCACAGGCTGAACCCGGCCGACAGCCGCGCGATATCGCGCGCGTAAACTGCCGCGGGGCCGTCGAACGGCACCCTGGGGCGTCCCACGCCGAAGGCCTGGCTGAATGCGCGGGCCGCGTTGCCGAAAATCAGGCCGATGTGGCTGAAGAAGGCGCGGTCGAAGGCGTCGATGTCGTTGTTTTCCTTGGCGGCCAGCTCCTCCAGCACGTAGGGGTGGCAGCGGATGGCGCCCTGGCCGAAGATCATCAGGTTGCGGGTCATGATATTGGCGCCTTCCACGGTGATCGCCACCGGGTTGGCGCTGTAGCCGATGCCGATATAGTTGCGCGGCCCCAGGGTGACCGCCTTGCCGCCGTGGATGTCCATGGCGTCGGCAAGGATCTGGCGCTGAAACTCGGTCAGCTGACTCTTGAGAATCGCCGAGGGGATGGCCGGCTTCTCGCCGTGGTCGATGGTGTTGGCGGTCTGGTAGACCGCCGCCTGGGAGATATAGCCCAGCGCAGCCATGCGTGCCAGCGGCTCCTGGACGCCCTCCATCTCGGCGACCGGCACGTTGAACTGGCGGCGAATGCGCGCGAAGCCGCCGCTCCAGCCGATGGCGTAGCGGCCGGTGCCGGTAGCGCCGGAGGGCAGGGTGATACAGCGGCCTATCGAGAGGCACTCCACCAGCATGCGCCAACCCTGGCCGATCATCTCCTCGCCGCCGATGATGGTCGACAGCGGCACGAACACCTTGTCGCCCCTGATCGGGCCGTTGAGGAAGGGGCTGCCGATGGGGTAGTGGCGGCGGCCGATCTCCATGCCGTCGGTGTCGCGCGGTACCAGCGCAAGCGTGATGCCGCGGTCTTCTTCCGCGCCGAGCAGGCGCTCGGGGTCGAACAGGCGGAAGGCCAGGCCGACGACGCTGGCGATGGGCGCCAGGGTGATCCAGCGCTTCTCGAAGGAGAGCTCCAGGCCCAGCACCTCTTCGCCGTCGATAGTGCGCCTGACCACAACGCCCACGTCGGGCAGCGAGGTGGCATCAGAGCCGGCGCGCGGGCCGGTCAGGCCAAAGCAGGGAATTTCGCGGCCGTCGGCCAGGCGCGGCAGGTAATAGTCTTTCTGCTCTTCGGTGCCGTACTTGAGCAGCAGCTCGCCCGGCCCCAGCGAGTTGGGCACGCCGACGGTGACCATCAGCGTCTCGTTGACCGA
>DATHXP010000090.1:0-4148 GCA_035459605.1 Halomonas sp.
CAGGTCACGATCAGGTCGCCCACGCCGGCCAGCCCCAGAAAGGTCATGGGATTGGCGCCCTGGGCCACGGCGAAGCGGCTCATTTCGGCCAGCGCCCGAGTCATCAGCATGCTGCGCGTGTTCTCTCCCATGCCCAGCGCGGCGGCCATGCCTGCGGCAATGGCGTAGATATTCTTGAGCGCCCCGCCAAGCTCCACCCCGTAGCGGTCGTTGCTGGCATAGACGCGAAAATAGCTGCACGACAGCGCCTGCTGTACTCGCGTGCGCGTCAGCGGGTCTTCGCTGGCGATCACCGTGGCGGTGAGCTGCTTCTCGGCCACCTCCGAGGCCAGGTTGGGGCCGGACAGCACGCCCACGTGAGTGGCGCCGGTCTCTTCTTCCAGCACCTGGCTCATCAAGCGAAAACCGTCTTCTTCGATGCCCTTGGTCGTGCTGACCAGGATCTGCTCGGCCTGAAGCCAGGGGCGCGCCTTTCTTACCACGTCGCGAAATGCCTTGGAGGGAATCGCCACCAGCACCAGGCCGGCGCCGGTGACCACTTCGGCGATATCGGTCGAGGCCGTGACGGCGGGATTGATGGCGTAGTCGGGCAGATAGCGCGCGTTGCGATGCTCGCGGTTGATCTGCGCAGCCAGCGCTTCATCGCGCAGCCACTGGCGCACCTCGAAACCATTATCGGCGGCCATGCTGGCCAGGGCCGTGCCAAAGCTGCCCCCGCCAAGCACGGCGACCTTCAGCGGTTTATCTGCCATTGGCGGCTCCAGAAGTCGATGTTCCTTGATGAATCTGCTTGCTGAGTCAGCGCCAAGTGTAGCGAAAAAGAGCCCGAACCGGCATTCGGTTCGGGCTCTGATGCGGCTATGTCGCTAGCCTGGCGCTTGCGTCAGCAAAACGCGCTAGTCGAGCTGCGGCAGCAGCGATTCGACGCTTTCTCTGGCATCGCCGTAGAACATGCGCGAGTTCTCCCTGAAGAACAGCGGGTTCTCGATGCCGGAGTAGCCGGTTCCCTGGCCGCGTTTGCTGATAAACACCTGCTTGGCCTCCCACACCTTGAGCACCGGCATGCCGGCGATGGGGCTGTTGGGATCTTCCTGAGCCGCCGGGTTGACGATGTCGTTGGCGCCAATCACGATCGCCACGTCGGTCGAGGCGAAATCGTCGTTGATCTCATCCATCTCCAGCACGATGTCGTAGGGCACCCTGGCCTCGGCCAGCAGCACGTTCATGTGCCCGGGCAGGCGCCCCGCCACCGGGTGAATGCCGAAACGCACCTCCTTGCCGGCGTCGCGCAGCTTGCGCACCAGATCGCTGACCGCGTTCTGCGCCTGGGCCACCGCCATGCCGTAGCCCGGCACGATGATGACGCTGTCGGCGTCGTTGAGCGCAGCGGCCACGCTGCCTGAATCGATGGCCACCTGCTCGCCTTCGATCTCGGCGGCCGGGCCCTGGCTGCCGCCGAAGCCGCCCAGGATCACGTTGAGGAACTTGCGGTTCATCGCCTTGCACATGATGTAGGAGAGAATCGCACCCGACGAGCCGACCAGCGCACCGGTGACGATCAGCAGGTCGCTTGAGAGCGTGAAGCCGATCGCCGCCGCCGCCCAGCCGGAGTAGCTGTTGAGCATGGAGACCACCACCGGCATATCCGCGCCGCCGATGCCCATGATCAGGTGCCAGCCAATAAAGAACGCCAAAAGCGCTAGCAGCAGAATCGTCCAGAAGCCCGCGCCGTTGATATAGAGAATCGCCAGCAGCAGTGAAACGATCGCCGCGCCGGCGTTGAGCATGTGGCCGCCGGGAAACTGCTTGGGCCTGCCGTCGATCTTGCCGGCCAGCTTGCCAAAGGCGATCACCGAGCCGGTGAAGGTCACCGCGCCGATGAACACGCCCAGCACGACTTCGATCTGCAGGAAGGTCAGCTCGGCCGGGGTCTTCTCCGCGACCATGGCGGCAAAGGCGGAGAACTCCTCGCCTATACCACCCAGCGTCTGGCTGGCCAGCACGCGACGACGCTCCAGGTCGGCGTTGAAGCCGACAAACACCGCCGCCAGGCCGACGAAGGAGTGCAGCGCCGCCACCAGCTGCGGCATCTGGGTCATCTCGACCCGCCTGGCGATATAGGCGCCGATCACCCCGCCGACGATCACCAGAGGAATCATCCAGCCGAAGCCGCCGACGCCCGGGCCCAGCGCGGTGAAGACCACCGCGATGGCCATGCCGACGATGCCGTACCACACCGCGCGCTTGGCTTTTTCCTGATTGCTCAGCCCGCCCAGGGACAGGATGAACAAGACACTGGCCGTAATCGCTGCGGCAGTGACGAACTGTTGTCCTAGCATTGATTAGTCTCCACCGCTCAGGATTTCTGGAACATGGCGAGCATGCGACGCGTCACCAGGAAGCCGCCGAAGATGTTGATCGAGGCGATCAGCACCGAGATGGCGGCCAACAGCGCCACGATTCCGCTGCCGGAGCCGATCTGCAGGATCGCCCCCAGGATGATGATGCTGGAAATGGCGTTGGTGACCGCCATCAGCGGCGTATGCAGGGAGTGGCTGACGTTCCAGATCACCTGATAGCCGACGAAGCAGGCCAGCACAAAGACGATAAAGTGCTGCATGAAGGACGGCGGCGCCACCATGCCCAGCAGCAGCATCAGGGCGCCGCCCACGGCCAGCATGGTGACCTGGCTCTTGGTCTGCTTCTTGAAGTCGGCAAGCTCGATGGCCTGCTTCTCTTCGCGGGTCAGCTCCTTTTCCTTGGGCTTGGGCTTGGCCGCGGCGATGGCCTTGACCTTGGGCGGCGGCGGCGGGAAGGTGATCTCGCCCTGGTGGGTCACCGTGGCGCCGCGAATCACGTCGTCCTCCATGTCGTGCACGATCTGACCGTCCTTTTCAGGCGTCAGGTCGGTAAGCATATGACGAATGTTGTTGCCGTAGAGCAGCGAGGCTTGCGTTGCCATGCGCGACGGGAAGTCGGTGAAGCCGGCCACGATCACGCCGTTGTCGGTGACGATGCGCTGATCGGGCACGGTGAGCTCGCAGTTGCCGCCGCGCTCGGCGGCCAGGTCGATCACCACCGAGCCCGGCTTCATGGCGGCGACCATGTCCTCGAGCCACAGCTTGGGCGCCGGACGCCCGGGAATCAGCGCGGTGGTGATGACGATATCGACATCGGGCGCCTGCTCGCGGAACAGCGCCAGCTGCTTTTCACGAAACTCGGGGCTCGACGGCGCGGCGTAGCCGCCGCTTTCCGCGCCGTCCTGACTCTCCTCGAAGTCAAGGAACAGGAACTCGGCGCCCATGGACTCGATCTGCTCGGCCACTTCGGGCCTCACGTCGAAGGCCCGCACGATGGCGCCGAGGCTGGTGGCGGTGCCGATGGCGGCAAGGCCTGCCACCCCGGCGCCGACCACCAGCACCTTGGCCGGCGGTACCTTGCCCGCGGCGGTCACCTGGCCGGTAAAGAAGCGGCCGAACTGGTTGCCCGCCTCAATGACCGCGCGGTAGCCGACGATATTGGCGGTGGACGACAGGGCATCCATCTTCTGGGCGCGCGAGATGCGCGGCACCATGTCCATGGCGATCACGCTGGCTTCGGCCGCTCTGCAGCGCTCCAGCATCTCTTCGTTCTGGGCCGGCCAGAAAAACGAGATCAGCGTCTGGCCCTTGCGCAGATAGCCCGCCTCGGTGTCGCTCGGCTCGCGCACCTTGACCACGACATCCACCGCCTGCCACAGCGCTTCGGCGCCCTCGACGACGGTCACGCCGGCCTCGCGGTAGGCCGCATCGGTGAAGCCCGCCGCCTCACCGGCACCGGCTTCCACGTAGCACTCGTGGCCAAGCTTTTGTATCTGCAGCGCGCTCTCCGGCGTCAGCGCTACGCGCGCCTCACCGGCTGCAGTCTCTCTGGGTGCACCAATTTTCACCTTGGACTTCCCCCTTGCGTATGAATCGTGAACGATAGACGTAGCCGCATAGGATTACCCTACCCGGGAAAAATGCACAACCCACAGAGCGGTGAGAAACACCCTCACAGCCGCAGCTAGCCGTCAGGACAAAACCGCCCAGCGCCTGCCAGAAACGCCGAACCCCGCCGACCCGGCGGGGTTCGTGGGCCTGGTGCCGTTCAGGCCGGTGCTGGCGCCA
>DATHXP010000091.1:0-2402 GCA_035459605.1 Halomonas sp.
GCGCCGTATTGAGCTCTATCCCGGCTGATCCCGAGGCTGTATATCATGAAACAGAACCTGTCCGTCGCCCGCATCATGCAAACGGCGCTGCTAAGCTGCCACCGCGATACCCTGCTGTGCGATGCCGCCGCGCGCATGGCCGAGCGCCGCTGCAGCTCGATGCTGGTCATGGAAGCGGGGCAGGTGCTCGGGATCTGGACCGAGCGTGACAGCCTCGACGTTGATTTCGGCGACGACCGCGCCATGCGCGTGCCCATCGGCGAGGTGATGAGCCAGCCGGTGGTGACGCTGCACATGGCGACCCCCATCGGCGAGGCGGCGCTGCGTTTCACCAGCGAAGGGGTTCGCCACTTTCTGGTAGTAGATGACGAGGGCGCGCCCTGCGGCATCCTTACCCAGACCGACATGGCGCTCAACCAGGGACTTGAGTCCTACCTGAAGCTGCGCAACGTGAAGGGCGCCATGCGCGCGCGGCCTCTGGTGCTGCCCGGCTCCCTTGCCCTGAGGGAGGCCGTCAAGCGCATGCGCGACGGCAGCCACGATGCCGTCGTGGTGGTCTGCGACGGCCGGGAGCTGGGGATTCTCACCGAGCGCGACACGGTGCGCTTTATTGCCCGGCACCCGGGCAACGTGGCGATCGCCGAACTGGCCAGTCGGCCGCTGCTCACGGTGGAGGAAAGCGACCCCCTGATTCGCGCGCGCGATCTGCTGATCGACCGTCAGAAGCGCCACCTGGGCGTGCTCGACGCGCGGGGCGAGGTGGTCGGGCTGCTGGGGTTCCACGACATACTGGTCGGGGCCGAGTACATCTATCTGAAGGATCTGCGCGAGGCGCTGGAGCAGCGCGACCAAGCGCTGAACCAGTCGCGCAAGCACCTGCAGCTGGCCGAGCGGGTGATCGACTCCTCCCTGGAAGGAGTGATCATCACCGACGCCCGCACGCACATCGAGTTTGTCAACCCGGCGTTTACCCAGATGACCGGCTACTCCCTGGAGGAGGCGGTAGGGCGAACCCCGGCCATACTCTCGTCGGGGCGCCACTCAAGGGTGTTCTACCAGGCGATGTGGCGCGCCGTGCGCACCTGCGGCTACTGGCGCGGCGAGATCTGGAACCGGCGCAAGGACGGCGCGCTCTACCTGCAGCTGCTGACGATCAGCGCCATTCGCGATGACGACGGCGAGGTCACCAACTACGCGGCGCTGTTCAGCGACATCACCCACATCCGCGAAAATGAGGAGCAGGTGCGGCGCATGGCCTACTACGACCCGCTGACGCGCCTGCCCAATCGCCGCCTGCTGGAAGACCGCCTCGCCCTGGCGATTCGCCACGCCCGCCGGCAGCGCCAGCGCCTGGCAGTGGTGTTCATCGACCTCGACCACTTCAAACAGGTCAATGACACCCTGGGCCATGCGGTGGGCGATGAGCTGCTGCTGTGCGTCTCCCAGCGGCTGCAGGCCAGCCTGCGCGAGGACGACACCCTGGCGCGGCTGGGCGGCGACGAGTTCATCGCGCTGCTCAGCGAGATAGACGAGATCGACCAGGTGACCCGGGTGGCGCGCCGCCTGATCGAGGCGATCAGCATGCCCTTCGAGGTAAGTAAAAAGTCGCTGCGGGTCGGCTGCAGCCTGGGCATAGGCATCTATCCCGACGATGCCACCAGCCCCGAGGCCCTGATGCAGTGCGCCGACTCGGCCATGTACCAGGCCAAGCGCGAGGGCCGCAACACCTACCGGCTGTTTCGCCCCGAAGCGCACCGGCAGGACCACGACAGCCTGTGGCTGGAAACGGGTCTGCGCAATACCGCAGACAGCGGCGAGGGCCTCGAAGTGCACTACCAGCCGCTGTTCGAGCGCGACAGCGGCGAGCTGCATGGCGCCGAGGCGCTGCTGCGCTGGCACCATCCCGAGCTGGGGCTGGTCTCGCCGAGCGAGTTTATTCCCCTGGCCGAGCGCTCCGGCCTGATTCTTCCGCTGGGCGAGCGGGTGATGCACCTGGTCGCCCAGCAGCTGTGCCGCTGGCGCGATGAGGGCCTGACGCCGCCGTGGGTCTCCATCAATCTCTCGGCCCGGCAGTTCTGGCAGGCGGACCTGGTGGACCAGGTGCGGGCGCTCCATCGCGACTACAGGCTGCTGCCGGGCCAGATCGGCTTCGAGCTCACCGAGAGCGTGCTGCTCGACCGGCGGCAGAAGGCGGTCGAGATTCTCGAGTCGCTGCGCGCCCTGGGCTGTCGGGTGGCCATCGACGACTTCGGCACCGGCTACTCCTCGCTCAGCTACCTTCAGGAGCTGCCGGTGACCGCCATCAAGATCGACAAGAGCTTCATCCGCGGCCTGGGCGAGCGCCGCGGCAGCGCCGCCATTGTCGCGGCGGTCACGGTGATGGCCCGCGAGCTGGGCCTGCG
>DATHXP010000092.1:0-2183 GCA_035459605.1 Halomonas sp.
GGTGCAGCTCGCCAGCAGGGCGGGCCAGGCCTGCGCATGGCGGTCCGATCGCCAGCCTTCCAGGCTGTCCCAGGGTACCGGGGGGCCGATGCCCGGTTCGCGTTCGGGCCCGGCCAGCCACCCGGTGCAGGCCGGGACCCCGCACAACAACACCAGCAATAGAGCAAAGCGGAAAATCATCGATCGCGCCGCAGTGGAATCGAGGCGATTGTAACGGACGGCGCGGCGCGCCCGCAGGCGGCCCGAAGGGCGGCCATTTGCCTCGGACCGGCGTCGATGCCAATATGCGCTCCCCTTACTTCCAGCCCCAGAATATGACCAGAAGATTCACCGGAACTCCGGACTTTGTCGCCACCGAGGACCTGATGACCGCCGTCAACGCGGCGGTGGCGCTGCAGCGGCCCCTGCTCGTAAAGGGCGAGCCGGGCACCGGCAAGACCCAGCTCGCCAGCGAGATCGCCCGGTCGCTGGACATGCCCCTGATTCGCTGGCACATCAAATCCACCACCAAGGCCCAGCAGGGCCTGTACGAGTACGACGCCGTGGCCCGGCTGCGCGACTCCCAGCTCGGCGAGGAGCGGGTGCATGACATCTCCAACTACATCGTGCCGGGCAAGCTGTGGGAGGCGTTCGCCAGCGACGAGCAGCCGGTGCTGCTCATCGACGAGATCGACAAGGCCGATATCGAGTTTCCCAACGACCTGCTGCTGGAGCTCGACCAGATGGAGTTCTACGTCTACGAGACCCGCGAGCAGATCCGCGCCCGGCACCGGCCCATCGTGGTGATCACCAGCAACAACGAAAAGGAACTGCCCGATGCGTTCCTGCGGCGCTGCTTCTTCCACTACATCCGCTTTCCCGACGCCGCGACCATGGAGCGGATCGTCGCGGTGCATTTTCCCGATCTCAAGAAGGAGCTGCTTCGCGAGGCGCTGGAGGTTTTCTTCGGCATCCGCGAGCTGCCGGGGCTGAAGAAGAAGCCGTCGACCTCGGAGCTGCTGGACTGGATCAAGCTGCTGGTGGCGGAGGACATTCCGCCGGAGGCGCTGCGCAGCGAGGACCCGCGCGCCGCCATCCCGCCCCTGCACGGCGCGCTGCTCAAGAACGAGCAGGACGTACACCTGTTCGAACGCCTGGTGTTCATGAACCGGCGCGATGCTCGCTGAGTTCGTCCATCAGCTCCGCCGCGCCGGCCTGCCGGTGTCGGTAACCGAGTACCTGGTGCTGCTGGAAGGCCTTACCCGGCACGTGGCGGCCTACGACGTCGATGATTTCTATTACTTCGCGCGCGCCGCCATGGTCAAGGACGAGAAATACCTGGATCGTTTCGACCGCGTGTTCGCGGCGTATTTCAACGGACGCCTGGAGCTGTTCGACCAGGTCTTCGGCGAGGTGCCCGAAGAGTGGCTGGCCAGGCAGGCGGAGCTGCTGCTGAGCGAGGCGGAGAAGGAGGCGATTGAGCCGCCCGGCGGCTGGGAAGAGATGATGGAAACCCTCAAACAGCGTCTCGAAGAGCAGCGCGAACGCCACCAGGGCGGCAGCAAGTGGGTCGGCACCGCGGGCACCTCGCCGTTCGGCGCCTGGGGCTACAACCCGCAGGGCGTGCGCATCGGCCAGAACGAGTCGCGCAACCGCAGCGCGGTCAAGGTCTGGGACCGGCGCGAGTTCCGCAACCTGGACGACTCGGTGCAGCTCGGCACGCGCAACATCCAGACGGCGCTGCGCAAGCTGCGCCGCTTCGCCCGCGAAGGCGCCGAGGACGAGCTCGACCTTGAGGGCACCATCGCCGGAACCGCGCGCAATGCCGGCCACCTGGATATCCGCATGCGCCCCGAGCGCCACAACGCCGTCAAGATCCTGCTGTTCCTGGACGTGGGCGGTTCCATGTACCCCCATGTTCGAAGCTGCGAGGAGCTGTTCTCGGCCGCGCGCAGCGAGTTCAAGCACCTCGAGCACTATTACTTTCACAACTTTTTCTACGACTGGGTGTGGAAGGACAACCGGCGCCGGCGCAGCGAGAAGACGCCGCTGGCGGAAGTAATGCGCGGCTACGGCAGGGACTACAAGGTGATCATCGTCGGTGACGCCAGCATGAGCCCCTACGAGATCACCATGCCGGGCGGCAGCGTCGAGTACTGGAACGAGGAAGCGGGCGAGGTCTGGGCGCGGCGGCTGCTGGCTAC
>DATHXP010000093.1:0-7258 GCA_035459605.1 Halomonas sp.
GATATCTCCCGGGTGCCGATCATGGTGGACTCGTCCAAGTGGGAGATTCTCGAGGCCGGCCTCAAGTGCATCCAGGGCAAGGCGATCGTCAACTCCATCTCGCTCAAGGAGGGCGAGGAGGACTTCCGCAAACAGGCCACCATTTGCCGGCGCCACGGCGCCGCCGTGGTCGTCATGGCCTTCGATGAAGAGGGCCAGGCCGACACCCTTGCCCGCAAGAACGAGATCTGCGAACGCGCCTACCGCCTGCTGGTCGACGAGATCGGCTTTCCGGCCGAAGACATCATCTACGACCCCAACATCTTTGCCATCGCCACCGGCATCGAGGAGCACAACAACTACGCCGTAGACTTCATCCAGGCGACCGAGTGGATCCGCAATAACCTGCCCCACGCCCTGGTCTCCGGCGGCGTCTCCAACGTGTCCTTCTCGTTTCGCGGCAACAACGCGGTGCGCGAGGCCATCCACTCGGTGTTTCTCTACCACGCCATCCGCGCCGGGCTGTCCATGGGCATCGTCAACGCCGGCCAGCTGGGCGTCTACGACGATCTGGACGCCGAGCTGCGCGACGCCGTGGAAGACGTGGTGCTCAACCGCCGCGACGACGCCACCGAGCGGCTGCTCGACCTGGCCGAGAAGTACAAGGGCGACGCCGCCGGCGGCGAGAAGAAGGAAGATCTGGAGTGGCGTGGCTGGGAGGTCAACAAGCGCATCGAGCACGCGCTGGTCAAAGGCGTCACCGCCTATATCATCGACGATACCGAAGAGGCCCGCCAGCAGTTCGACCGCCCCATCGAGGTCATCGAAGGGCCGCTGATGGACGGCATGAACGTGGTCGGCGACCTGTTCGGCGCCGGCAAGATGTTTTTGCCCCAGGTGGTCAAATCCGCCCGGGTGATGAAGCAGGCGGTGGGGCACCTGCTGCCCTACATCGAAGCGGAAAAGGACGAAAGCGCTCAGGCCAAGGGCAAGATCGTCATGGCCACGGTGAAAGGCGACGTGCACGACATCGGCAAGAATATCGTCGGCGTGGTGCTGCAGTGCAACAACTACGATGTCGTTGACCTCGGCGTGATGGTGCCCGCTGAAAAAATCCTGCAGACCGCCATCGACGAGAAAGCCGACATGATTGGTCTTTCCGGGCTGATCACGCCGTCGCTGGACGAGATGGTCAGCGTCGCCAAGGAGATGCAGCGCCAGGGCTTCGAGCTGCCGCTGCTGATCGGCGGGGCGACCACCTCCAAGGCCCACACCGCGGTCAAGGTGGATCCCGGCTACGAGCAGCCGGTGATCTACGTGTCGGACGCATCGCGCGCGGTGGGCGTCGCGTCCCGGCTGCTGTCGCCGGAGCTCAAGCCGGCGTACGTGGCCGAGATACGCGAAGAGTATGAGAAGGTGCGCGTGCGCAACGCCAAGCGCCGCCCCAAGTCCGCCGACCTCAGCTACGCCGAGGCGCGCGAGCGCAAGCTGGCCGTCGACTGGGCGGACTATACGCCGCCGCGCCCTGCCCTGACCGGCCTGATGGCCTTCGACGGCTACGATCTCGACGAGCTGATCGAGACCCTCGACTGGACGCCCTTTTTCATCAGCTGGCAGCTCACCGGCAAGTACCCGAAGATCCTGGACGACGCCAAGGTCGGCGAAGCCGCCCGTCATCTGTTCGACGATGCCCAGGCCATGCTGCGCAAGCTGGTCGACGAGAAGCTGGTGCACGCCCGCGGCGTGATCGGCCTGTGGCCGGCCAACAGCGTCGATGACGATGTGATTGAAGTCTATGCCGACGAGTCGCGCAGCGAGGTTGTTGAACGGCTGCACCATATTCGCCAGCAGACCACCAAGAACCGCGACGGCATCTGCTACAGCCTGGCCGACTTTGTGGCCCCCAGGGACAGCGGCAAGCCGGACTGGATCGGCGGCTTTGCGGTGACCACCGGCCACGGGGTCGAGGTCCTGGCCAAGGAATACAAGGCCGCCGGCGACGACTACAGCGCCATTCTGGTGCAGTCGCTCACCGACCGCCTCGCCGAGGCCTTCGCCGAGCGGCTGCACCAGCGCGTGCGCAAGGAGTTCTGGGGCTACGTGCCCGATGAGACTCTGGACAACGAGGCGCTGATCGCCGAGAAGTACCAGGGCATCCGCCCGGCCCCGGGCTACCCGGCCTGCCCCGACCACACCGAAAAGGCCAAGCTGTTTCGCCTGCTCGATGCCACCGCCAACTCGGGGCTTGAGCTCACCGAAAACTTCGCCATGTGGCCCGCCGCCGCCGTCGCGGGGTGGTACTTTTCCCACCCGCGGTCCAAGTACTTCGCCACCGGCAAGATCACCCGCGATCAGGTCGAAGCGCTGGCCAGCCGCAAGCGGCTGGCGCTGGACGAGATGGAACGCTGGCTCGCCCCGGTGCTCTCCTACGACCCCAGCTGATGCCGTCGCGGGACACCACGGCCGAAGCCGCGCCTGCGCCTTATCTTCGCAAGCGGCGACGTGTGGCGCTACGCCTGGCGCTGCCGATCATCGCCGGCATGCTCACCCAGAGCCTGCTGAATCTGGTCGATGCGGCGCTGGTGGGCTCGCTGGGCGAAGCCGCCCTGGCCGGCGTCGGCCTGGGCGGCTACGCCTTCTTCATGATCACCGCCGTGGTGTTCGGGCTCTCCTCCGGCGTTCAGGCGCAAACGGCCCGACGCTTTGGCGAAGGTCATCGGCAAGACCACGCCGCCGCGCTCAATGCCGGGCTGATGATCGCGCTGGCGATCACCCTGCCGCTGACGCTGCTGTGTCTGTGGCTGACGCCGCAGCTGATCGCGCTCTTCAATCCTGAGCCGCCGGTTGCCGGGGAGGCCGTCGCCTATTTCCGCTGGCGCGTGCTGTCGCTGCCGTCGGTGGCCTTGATCTTCTGCTTTCGCGGCTACTGGAACGGCATTCAGCAAACCGGCGTCTACCTGCGCATCATGCTGCTGATGCAGCTGGTCAACGTGGTGAGCAGCGTGGGGCTGATCTTTGGCCTGGCCGGGCTGCCCCAAATGGGCGCCGCCGGCGCCGGGGCCGGTACCAGCCTGTCGCTGCTGGCGGGGCTGGTGCTGTGGCTTGGCGCCACGCTCCGCCACCGCGTGCCCCTGGCGGGGCTGCTGCACCGCCCCGAGCGAGGACCGCTGAAAACCACGCTGAAGCTGGCGGTTCCCCACTCCACCCAGCAGTTCTGGTTTGCCGCCGGCTACGCGCTGCTGTTCTGGATTCTGGGCAGTATCGACACCGCCAGCGTCGCCGTGGGCCACGTGCTGGTCAACCTGTCGCTGCTGCTGATTCTGCCCGGCGTGGGGCTTGGCCTGGCCGCAATGAGCCTGGTGGGCCAGTCGCTGGGGCGCCAGGACCCGCGTGACGCCCACCGCTGGGGCTGGGACGTCGTGCAGCTGGCCCTGCCTTGCCTGGCCCTGCTGGCGCTGCCCATGGCGCTGTTTCCCGATGCCGTGCTCTCGCTGTTTCTGCACGTCCCCGAGCTGATCGCGCTGGGGCGTTTGCCGCTGCGCCTGAGCGCGCTGATGATCGTGCTCGACGGCGCGGCCCTGGTGATTGCCCAGGCGCTGCTCGGGGCCGGCGCCAACCGCACGGTGATGAGCACCACCCTGGCGCTGCAGTGGCTGGTATTTCTGCCTCTGGCCTGGTGGTTCGGCGTGCACCTGGGATATGGCCTGATCGGCATCTGGTGGGTACAGGTGGGCTACCGCTGTCTCAACTCCCTGGCCTTCGTGGCGATCTGGCAGGCGCGGCGCTGGCAGCGGGTAACGCTTTAAGGCACTGGTCGGGGCGCTGCGGAACCTGTCGGGCTTATTCCAAAAAAAATACTTTCGATAGCCATATATTCTTTTATAGAATATGTCGCAAGGCGCTATGGTAGCGGTCATCAAGCCACTTCCCTTTTCAGGAACGCGCTGAATGTACCGCTACGATATTCATGACCAGACCCTGGTCGACGAACGCGTCGCCCAGTTTCGCGACCAGATGCGCCGCTATCTTGAAGGCAAGATCAGCGAGGCGGAATTTCTGCCGCTGCGCGTGCAGAACGGGCTGTATATCCAGCGCTATGCGCCGATGCTGCGTATCGCCATCCCCTACGGCATGCTGGCCGCCTACCAGCTGCGCAAGCTCGGTGAAATCGCCGCCCGCTATGACCGCGGCTACGGCCATTTCACCACGCGCACCAACCTGCAGCTGAACTGGCCGAAGCTTGAGGACGTGCCGGATATCCTCGCCGAGCTGGCCACGGTACAGATGCACGCCATTCAGACCAGCGGCAACGATATTCGCAACACCACCACCGACCAGTTCTCCGGTATCGCCGCCGATGAGAACGTCGACCCGCGCCCTTGGTGCGAACTGATCCGCCAGTGGTCCACCTTCCACCCGGAGTTCGCCTACCTGCCGCGCAAGTTCAAGATCGCCGTGACCGGCGCCGACCAGGATCGCGCCGCCATTCAGGTGCATGACGTGGGCCTCAAGCTGTGGCGTGACGAACACGACGAGGTGCGCGTCAAGGTGCTGGCCGGCGGCGGGCTGGGCCGCACGCCGATGCTTGCCGATGTGGTCCGCGAGGACCTGCCCTGGCGGCACTTGCTGACCTACCTCGAGGCGCTGGTGCGGGTATACAACCAGTTCGGCCGCCGCGACAACAAGTTCAAGGCGCGCATCAAGATCCTGGTCAAGGCGCTGGGCATCGACGAGTTCCGCCGCCGGGTCGATCAGGAGTGGGCGCACCTCAAGGATGGCCCCCAGACCCTGACGCCGGAGGCCGTCGCCGCCGTTGCCGAGCACTTTGTCGACCCCGAGCGCCGCGAAATACCCGCCGACGCCGTCGCCGCCTATGCGCGGCTGCGCGACGAGAACCGTGCCTTCGCGCGCTTCGTGACCAACAACGTCACCGACCACAAGACCCCCGGCTACAAGGCCGTCACTCTGTCGCTCAAGCGCCGCGAGCACTCTCCCGGCGATGTCACCTCGGAGCACATGGCGGCGATCGCCGACCTGGCCGACGACTACAGCTACGGCGAAGTGCGGGTGACCCACGAGCAAAACCTGGTGCTCACCGATGTGGCCGTGGATCGCATCGAAGAACTCTGGCAGCGGCTGGATGCGCTGGGCCTGGCCAACCCCACCGTGGGCACCCTGGCCGATCTGATCTGCTGCCCCGGCGGCGACTACTGCGCGCTGGCCAATGCCAAGTCGATCCCGGTGGCTCAGGCCATTCAGGAGCGCTTCGAGGATCTGGACTTTCTCTACGATCTGGGGCCGCTGGAGCTCAACATCTCCGGCTGCATGAATGCCTGCGGCCACCATCACGTCGGCCAGATCGGCATTCTCGGCGTCGACAAGAAAGGCGAGGAGTACTACCAGATCTCGCTGGGCGGCAGCCAGGGCAATGACTCCGCGCTGGGCAAGATCCTTGGCCCCTCCTTCTTCCGCGAGGACGTGCCGGAGGTGATCGACAAGGTGCTCCAGGTCTATGTCGACAACCGCCAGCCGGAAGAAACCTTTCTGGACACCTATCGCCGCCTCGGTATCAAGCCCTTCAAGGAGCACGTCTATGCCTGAACAGATTTCTTCTCGACCATCCGGCCGCCCTTTGATCCGCCGCGGTCGCCACCTTGACGATCTCTGGACGCTGTGGCGCGGCAACGGCTCGGACGACAAGGGCGCCGATGCCGAGACTGGCGATGGCGGTGCCGCCAGCCTCAATGAGCTCAAGAGACTGGCGCCGCATGGGCGCCTGATCGCCCCGCTCGACGAGTGGCAGGGCTCCGCCAAGGGCGCCGATATCGCCCCCTGGCTTGCCAGTGGCGTCGAGCTGACGGCAGAGCTTTCCGCCGAGCTCGCCAGCGCGCCGCTGATCGCCATCGACTTCCCGGTGTTTACCGACGGTCGCGGCTACAGCACCGCCCGGCTACTGCGCGAGCGCTATGGCTACCAGGGCGAGATGCGCGCCGTGGGCGACGTGCTGATCGACCAGCTGTTCTACCTGTCGCGCTGCGGTTTCGATGCGTTCTCGCTGCGCGAGGATCAGTCCATTGACGACGCCCTGCGCGCGCTGAAGACCTTCAGCCGCAGCTATCAGCCCGGTGTGGACAGCGCCGAGCCGCTGTTCCGCCGCCGGCTGCGCGAGGCCGCCGAGCGTCGCGCTCGGGCCCCGGAGCAACTCCGGCCAGTAGTATCGGCACGCTCCGAAGCGGCGCTGGCCTGAGCGGTTTCGGGACGATGGTTGAAGCCGCGCAGAGGCGAGCTCAGCCCCTGCGCTTCTGCTGGCGCTCCCGATTGGCGCTTCTTGCCCGCTCGGACTTCTTCAGCATGACCCAGGTGGCGCCCAGACCGCCGTCGGGCATGCCGGCAGAAGCAAACGCCTGCACCTCATCGAAGGTCACCAGCCATTTGGCCAGGTAGGAGCGCAGGATATTGGCGGGGCTGTCCAGCTCGCGCCCGCGGCCGTGAATAATCAGCACCGAGCGCAGATCCTGCGCGTAGGCATCGCGAATAAACACCGGCAGTTCGCGGCGCGATGACTCAAGCGACCGTCGCAGCAGGTGCAGGCTGGCCTGCACCGGATAGCCGCCGTGGCGCAGGCGGTCCATTACGCCCTGCTGAATGCCATCGCGACGAAACGCCAGCGGATCAAAGGGCGGCACCAGCTCGACAAAATCATCCGACAGAAAGTCGCGCTCGCCCAGACCCTGAACCGCGCTTTCGCGGCGCGCCAGCTGCGCCTCGCTGGGCGCCTGCCGGGACCGCCGGCGGCTGCGCGAGGCCGCCGAGCGTCGCGGCCGGATCCCGGAGCAGCCCCGGCCCGTAGTGTCGGCACGCTCCGACGCGGCGCTGGCCTGAGCGGTTTCGGGATGGCTAGCCTGCGCGGCGGCGAGCTCAGCCCCTGCGCTTCTGCTGGCGCTCCCGATTGGCGCTTCTTGCCCGCTCGGACTTCTTCAGCATCACCCAGGTGGCGCCCAGGCCGCCGTCGGGCATGCCGGCAGAAGCAAACGCCTGCACCTCATCGAACGCCACCAGCCACTTGGCCAGATAGAAGCGCAGGATATTGGCGGGGCTGTCCAGCTCGCGCCCGCGGCCGTGAACGATCAGCACCGAGCGCAGATCCTGCGCGTAGGCATCGCGAATAAATACCGGCAGCTCACGGCGGCAGAACTCCAGCGGGCGGCGCAGCAGATGCAGGCTGGCCTGCACCGAATAGCCGCCGTGGCGCAGGCGGTCCATTACGCCCTGCTGAATG
>DATHXP010000094.1:0-1631 GCA_035459605.1 Halomonas sp.
GCGAACACGGACATCTCCTCGGTCGCCTCCTCGGCCCGGTCCTCGATGCCCTCCATGGCGTTGAAAGCGGCCTCGGCGTAGGTGTCCCAGCTGATGAAGCCGCCTTGCAGCAGGGTATCCAGCTCGGTCAGCTTGGTCTCCACCGCCTCCATGGGGTTGACCTGCTCGCGGATGGCCTGGCCGGCCTTCTCCATGGACTCGACCCACGAGACGACGGATTTCGGCGTCGGCGTGGGTGTCGGGGTCCCTGCCCCGTCGCCCGCCGTGGGTGCGGTTGTCGTCGGCGTGGGTGTCGGGGTCCCTGCCCCGTCGCCCGCCGTGGGTGCGGTTGTCGTCGGCGCCTCCGGAACTGCAGGCTCACGTGTCTGCTGCTCGATGCGTCGCTCCAGACGCTCTGCCTCAGCCCGCAGCTCGTCCACACGGACCTGCACGGGGCCAGTGGAAGCCGCGGGCGCGCCGGAATCCCGCAGCGCGTCCAGAATGGCCTGCTGGCGCTGGAGCTCGTCATTCACGCCCGCCAGGTTGTCGCGGAGGGTATCCACGCCGGCGAACTCGTCGGTGAAGATGGCCGCGCCCAGGCCGCCCAGGCCGACCCAGGCGGCCTCGAGCAGGCCGGCGTCCTTGGCCGCCTGGTTCATGGCTTTGGCAATGTCCGTCAGCGCCGGTGCCAGCTGCAGGATGAACTGGTTTTTGAGGCCATCCGCCGTGGTGCCCAGCTCGGCCATGGCGTCCTTGGCGGCCACGGCGTCGGCGACCAGTTCATCGCTGAGCACGCTGCCGGTCTCCCGGGCGGCCTGGCGCAGGCGGTCGATGCCGGCCGTGCCCTGGTTGAGGAGTGGCAACAATTCTGGGCCAAGTCGCTGACCAAAAAGATCACCAGCAAGTGACGCCCGCTCAGCCTCAGAGGCAACGCCTTCAAGCGCCCTGACAATATCAGGCAGTACATTTTCTGCTGTACGTGCATTGCCTGCGCTGTTCTCAAGCGATACATTGAGCCGCTCAAAAGCCTCGGCTGCACGACCTGTTCCGCGGCTGAAAGCCTCACCCAAGCGCTGATTAAATTTAAGCAGCGCCTTGTCGGCTCGCTCCATCGATAGCCCGCTCTGATCCGCCGCGAAGCGGAACTCCTGCAGGAATTCCGCACCCACGCCGGCGGCCTGGCTGGCCTTGTCGATGGAATCGGCAAAGTCGATGGCGTTACTGATCGCGCCGCGAATGGCGTTGACAGAGAACACCCCGAAGGCCGCAATGGCGGCCTTCTTGAACACCTCCAGGGAGCGCGTGGCGCGGTCACTGAACTGGTTGATGTTCTGATTGACCCCGGACAGGTCGCGCTTGAGCTGCGTGCTGTCGGAGGTGATCTGCAGGATCAGTTTGTCGAGACGGTCAGCCATGCGCTGCGCGCTCCCGCTCGGCCTCGGCCCGGAAGTGATCGCGGATAGTTGTCAGTCCTGTGATGAGCAGTTCGATGTCTTTCACGCCTTTGATCTCCGCCAGCAGGGGCAGGGCCTGCCAGTCAATCTCGCCACCCATGAGGTTCCAGATCGCCACCGCCTCGGGGGCGGGGCACGGGTCGGCGTCGGCTCCCGGGTGGCTTCGGGTCTGCAGCCACGCCGTCAGGTTTTTCCCAG
>DATHXP010000095.1:0-20481 GCA_035459605.1 Halomonas sp.
GCGATGCCGAAATCTCCCCGGAAAGCATTGACTATATCAATGCCCACGGGACTTCGACGGCGTCGGGCGATCTGGCCGAGAGTCGTGCCGTCGAGCGGGTGCTGGGCGACGCGGCCCGCCGGGTGGCGGTCAGCTCCAGCAAGTCGATGATTGGCCACCTGCTGGGGGCGGCCGGCGCCGTCGAAGCGGTGTTCAGCGTGCTGGCCATCCGCGACCAGGTGGCGCCGCCGACCATCAACCTGGACAATCCCGAGGAGGGCTGCAACCTCGACTATGTGCCCCACACCGCGCGTCAGATGAAGATCGATGTGACCCTGTCGAACTCCTTCGGTTTCGGCGGCACCAACGGCACCCTGATCTTCTCCAGGGTTTGAGCGCGCGCCGATGCCGGCCGGCCAGGGGGTGCCCTTCGACGATCGCGGCCTCGCCTACGGCGACGGCCTGTTCGAGACTGTGCTGGTGCGCGACGGCAAGGCGCTGCTGTGGAGCGAACACCTGGCCAGGCTCGAGCGCGGCAGCGAGGCGCTGGGGCTGGCGCCGCCGCCGCGGAGTGCGCTGAACGACCTGCCGGCACGCTGCGGCGAGGGGCTTGCGGTGCTCAAGCTGATTGTGACCCGGGGCAGCGGCGGGCGCGGCTACGCGGCGCCTTCGGCATCCTCCCCGCGGCTGCGCTGGAGTGCCCGGCCCTTTGCGCCGGCTAGCGAGCGCTGGAAGGGCGTGCGCGTGCGTCACTGCCGGCTCAGGCTGGGGCGCCAGCCGTGCCTGGCGGGAATCAAGCATCTCAGTCGCCTGGAAAACGTGCTGGCGCGCCGCGAGTGGCAGGACGCGGACATCGCCGAGGGGCTGCTGTGCGACAGCGACGGTCTTCTGACCGAGGCAACGGCAATGAATCTTGTCTGGTGGCGACACGGACGCTGGGAAACCCCGGCGCTGAATCACTGCGGCGTTGCCGGCACGCTGCGCCAGGCGCTGCTCGCCTCGCTTGCGCTGGTTGAAGTTGAAGCCGGGCCCGGGGTGCTGGCCGAGGTCGAGGCGCTGTGCCTGATCAACTCGGTGCAGGGCGTGTGGCCGGTGCTCCGGCTCGACTCGGCCCAGGGTGCCGAGCTGCGGCGCTGGACGTTCAACCGCCGGCATCTGGCGCTGCAGCGCCTGGCGCATCCGCTGCTGGGATACCCGCTGCCGGATGGCAGTCAGGCGCCTGCCAACGAGGAAAGCTGATGAAGCGCGTGATCAAATGGCTGGCAATAGTGCTGGTACTGGCTGGACTGGCGCTGTGGGGCGGCTATCGCTACTGGGAAACTCGGCTGGAAGCGCCGCTGACGGTCGAGTCCGAGACGCTGTTCGAGGTGCCGGAGGGTGCCGGCTTTCATCGCGTCATCGCAAAGCTCGAAAGTGACGGCCTGCTGGCCGACGGCTGGGCCTACCGCCTGCTTACGCGGCTCGAGCCCGAGCGCATACCCTCGCTGCGCCCCGGTGAATACCGGCTCGAGCCCGGCATGACCGGCCTGGAGCTGCTGGCGATACTCGATGCCCATCGCGTCGTCACCTATGCGCTGACCATTCCCGAGGGCTGGACCTTTGCGCGCCTGCGCGAAGCCCTGGAAGGGGCCGAGAAGCTCGACCACCGGCTCAGCGGGCTGAGCGATGAGGAGGTGATGGCCCGGCTGGGCCGCGAAGGCGAGCATCCGGAAGGGCGCTTTTTCCCCGACACCTATCGCTACCACAAGGGCGTCAGCGATGTGGAGATCCTGCGCCAGAGCATGGAGCGCATGGATGCGCTGCTGGCGCGGGCGTGGGCCGAGCGGGACGAGGATCTTACCCTCGAGACGCCCTATGAGGCCCTGATCATGGCGTCGCTGATCGAGCGCGAGACCGGGGCGCCCGAGGAGCGGCGCGAAATCGCCGGCGTCTTCAAGCGGCGCATGCAGAAGGGCATGCGGCTGCAGACCGATCCCACCGTGATCTACGGCATGGGCGAGGCCTATACCGGCACCATCACCCGCGCCGACCTGCGTGAGCCTACGCCCTACAACACCTATGTGATCGACGGCCTGCCGCCCACGCCGATTGCGCTGCCCGGCCTTGCCTCGCTGGAGGCGGCGGTTAATCCGGCAGAGGGCGAAACGCTCTATTTCGTCTCGCGTGGCGACGGCACGCACCATTTTTCCAGGACGCTGCGCGAGCACAACAACGCCGTCAATCGCTAT
Organism: Halomonas sp.; assembly: GCA_035459605.1. Taxonomy (GTDB): domain Bacteria; phylum Pseudomonadota; class Gammaproteobacteria; order Pseudomonadales; family Halomonadaceae; genus Halomonas. Next base: position 2,208 of record DATHXP010000095.1, read on the forward strand.
ATTCGTAATCGTTGATGCCTTGACGGCCGATCGGGAGGTCACCGTGTCGAGTCGCGGACGTTTTATTACCCTGGAGGGAGGCGAGGGGGTCGGCAAGACCACCAACCTCGACTGGGTGGCCGGCTGGCTGGCGGCGCGCGGCATCGAGGCGCTGCGAACCCGTGAGCCCGGCGGCACGCCAAGAGCCGAGGCCATTCGTGCCCTGCTGCTCGACCCGCGCCAGGACGAGCCGCTGGACGCGGATGCCGAACTGCTGCTGGTATTTGCCGCGCGCGCCCAGCATCTGGCCCGGGTGATTCGCCCCGCCCTCGAGCGGGGAACCTGGGTGCTGTGCGACCGCTTCACCGACGCCACCTTCGCCTATCAGGGCGGCGGGCGAGGCCTGTGCACCGAGCGCATCGCCCAGCTGGAAGGCTTCGTCCAGCGCGGCCTGCAGCCCGATCTGACCCTGCTGCTGGACATGCCCATGCGGGCCGCCCAGCGCCGGGTCGACGCTCGGGGCGAGCGGCGCGACCGGTTCGAGCAGGAGAAGGGCGCCTTCTTCGAGGCGGTGCGCAGGGCCTATCTGGCGCGTGCCGCCCAGGCGCCCGAGCGCATCGCCGTGATCGACGCCGGCCAGCCATTGGCTCGGGTGCAGCAGGCGCTGGGCGAGCAGCTGGCGCGGCGGCTGGAGGAGTGGCAGTGAGCGAGCAGGATTTGGGCGCGCTTGACTCGGCGGGCGCAGGCCGCCCGCTGCCCTGGCTGATGCCGCGCTGGCGCGAGCTGTGTCGTCTGGCTGACAGCGGCCGGCTGCCCCACGCGCTGCTGTTTTCCGGCGCCCGCGGCATCGGCAAGCAGTCGCTGGCGGAGGCGCTGATTGCGCGAACGCTGTGCGCCGACCCCGGTGAGTTTGCCTGCGGCCAGTGCCACGGCTGCCGGATGCTGGCGTCGGGCTATCATCCCGATCTGCTGCGGATTTCACTGGAGGAGGGCAAGCGCCAGATCTCCGTTAATGTGATTCGCGAGGTTAACGAAGTGGTCTCCCAGACCGCCCAGCAGGGCGGCTATCGGGTGATCGCGCTCAGCCCCGCCGAAGCGATGAACGTGGCGGCGTCCAACGCGCTGCTCAAGAGTCTGGAAGAGCCCGGCGAGAAGACGCTGTTCGTGCTGCTGTCGGATGTTCCCTCGCGGCTGCTGCCCACCATCGTGTCCCGCTGCCAGCACTGGGCGCTGGCGCTGCCGGACGCGGCTGACTGCCTGCCCTGGCTCGGCGAGCGCCTGGGCGGCGAGGAGGATGCCCGGTTCTGGTGGCGGGTCGCCGGCGGCCTGCCGCTGCGCGCGCTTGAACTGGCTGCGCCCGGCGCCCGGGCGCTTCGCCAGCAGCTTCACGACACCTTCGATGCGCTGGTGCGCGGCGCCGAGCCGGTCGATGCGGCCGCCAGACTCGATCGCCAGTCCATTGATGCTATCCTGTGGTACGGTATCGCCTGGCTGGAGGATCTGATTCGTCTAGGACTTTCCGGAGACGCGGAGTCCGTGCGTAATCCCGATCTGATGCCTTTGTATCGCCAGGCGGTGAAAAACGGGCGCCTGCGCGACTGGTTTCGCCTGCTGGACTATGCGCGCGAGCAGCGCCGTCTGCTGGCCGCCGGAGGGAACCCCAATCCGCAGCTGGTCCTCGAGGCCTGGCTGATTCGCTGGTCGGCGCTACTGCGATCTTAAAAATAGGCTGCGCTCATGAACAGCTGCACTCGTGAACAAGGATGACGCATGGCCAGGATGAAGACGCTATCCTTGAGCTTCAAGGACCCAGCGACGCTGCTCTCGGCCTATATGCCCGCGCTGGAAAACGGCGGCATTTTCGTGCCGACCCGAGAGCGCTTTGCGCTGGGTGAGGAGGTCCATCTGCTGCTGGGCCTGCCGGATGATTCCCGGCGCGAGCCGGTCACCGGACAGGTGGTCTGGGTATCCCCCGAGGGCGCCGCAGGGCGCAGGATAGCGGGCGTCGGTATCCACTTCAGCCCCGAAAGTCAGGCGGCTCGTGCGCGCATCGAAGACCTGCTCGCCGGCCAGCTTGACAAGAGGGCCGCCACCTACACGCTCTGACGGCGCTGAGCCACCGGAGCCATCATTCGTTTTTTTGACGTTGTCTTGCCGATGTTTGTTGATTCGCACTGCCATCTCGATCGTCTCGATCCGCGCACCCACGGCGGCGACGTTGCTGCCGCACTCGATGCCGCCCGCGCGCGCGGCGTGCGCCAGTTCCTGGCCATTGCCGTCACTCTGGAGGATGTGCCAGGCATCGCCGCCATGGCTCGCCGGCACAGCGACGTGGTGATTTCCGCCGGCGTGCATCCGCTGCAGCGCGTCGATGAGGAGCCTGAGGTCGAGGCCATCATGGCGTGTGCCGAGCGTCACGAAGCGGTGGCGATTGGTGAAACCGGCCTCGACTTTCACTATGACAGGGTGCCCCACGAGCAGCAGCGGGAGCGGTTCCGTCGCCATCTGATCGCCGCCACCGAGCTCGAGCTGCCGGTGATCGTGCATACCCGCGAGGCGCGCGATGACACCCTGGCGCTGATTCGCGAGCACGTGAGTCCGCGCATCGGCGGGGTGCTGCACTGCTTCACCGAAGATCTCGATATGGCCCGCCAGGCCGTAGCGCACGGGTTCTACATCTCGCTGTCCGGCATCGTCACCTTTCGCAATGCCGAGGCGCTGCGCGAAGTCGCCCGCCGCGTGCCGCTCGATCGCCTGCTGATCGAGACCGACAGCCCCTATCTGGCGCCGGTGCCCTACCGCGGCAAGCCCAACGAGCCGGCCTGGGTGGTGGAGGTGGCGCAGTGCATCGCCGCCGAGCGCGGCATTAGCGTCGAGGAGGTGGCGATGCAGACCACCGCCAATTTCTACCGTCTGTTTCGCGCCGCGGCCCCGGAAGTCTCCGAGGAGATGCGCGAGGCGCTTGGCCGTGCCGGCATGATCTGAGCGCAACCCAGGCGAAGGATCTTGGGGCCAAGCCCCCAAGAAAGGAGCAGCGATGAATCTCGAGGCCATGGCGGCCGGCATCGAACCCGCCGGCAAGATACCTCCGGTCGACCGCTGGACGCCAAGCCGCAGCGGGGAGATGGATCTGGTCATCACCGCCGACGGGCGCTGGGTTCATGAGGGCCGCGTCATCGAGCGCGCCGCCCTGGTGCGCCTGCTGGCCAGCGTCCTGCGCCGCGAAGACGACGGCGACTATTACCTGGTCAGCCCCCAGGAAAAGCAGCGCATTCGCGTCGAGGACCACCCCTTCATCATCGTCGATGCCGAGCGGGATGCCGATGGCGACTGGTGGCTGACCACCCAGTACGGCGATCGCATCACACTGGATGCCGAACACCCGCTAAGCGTGACCGAAACGCCCGGCGGCGAGGCCGTGCCCGAAGTGCCGGTGCGCTTTGGCATGGCGGCTCGGCTGGGGCGCAACGTCTTCTACCGGCTGGTCGAGGAGGCCGAACCGCTGGAGGATGACCAGGGGCGGTGGCGGCTGGTACTGGCCAGCGGGGGCATCAAGCATCCGCTGGGGGATCTTGACGAGGCCCCATGCGACTGACGCCTGAACAGCGCGCCGTGGTGGCGCACGGCGATGGCCACGCGCGGGTGGCGGCGGTGGCCGGCGCCGGCAAGACCACCACCATGGTGGCGCGGGTGCTGTACCTGCTGGATCAGGGCGTGCCGCCGCGGCGCATGCTGGTGCTGATGTTCAACCGCTCGGCCCGGGAAGATTTTCAGGCACGCCTGGCCGGCATGGCCCCATCCGGCCAGCCGCTGCCCGATGTGCGCACCTTTCACTCCCTGGGGCATCGGCTGACGGGCAGCCTGACGCGCTGGGGCGCGCTGGCGCCGCGTCAATTGCTGAGCGCGGACTGGCAGGTGCAGCGCCTGCTGCGCCACGCCACCCAGCTGGCGCTGCAGGGCAGCGCTGACGCCTCGGAGCAGGCCTTCGACGACGAGCGTCTCGAGGCGCTGGCCCAGTTCTGCGGCCTGGTGAAAGCCGAGATGGCCGAGCCCGCCGAGCTCTATGCGCGGCTCGACTTTGGCGACAACACCCGGCACTTCGTGGCCGCCTTTGACCAGGCCGAACGGCTGCTGGCCGATCAGGGGCTGATGACCTGGTCCGACCTGCTCTATCGCCCGCTGCGGGCGCTGGAAGCCGATGCCGGGCTGCGCGCGCGGGTGCAGGGCTTTCTCGACCACGTCATTATCGACGAGTATCAGGACATCAACCTGGCCCAGCAGCGCCTGCTGGCCGTGCTTGCGGGGAAAAAAGCTGCGGTGATGGCGGTGGGCGATGCCAACCAGTGCATCTACGAGTGGCGCGGCGCGCGCCCCGACGCCATGCTCGAGACCTTTACCCGCGTCTTCGGCGAGGCCACCGACTACCCGCTTTCCACCACCTTTCGTCACGGTCACGCCCTGGCGCTGGCCGCCAACCACGCCATCGAGGCCAATCGGCGCCGCCCCGACCAGCTGTGCCTGGCCGCGCCGGACAACCCCTCTACCCGGCTGACGCTCGATCGCGGCAACCGCGGCATGCTGCGCAGCCTGGCGCAGTGGCAGCGCCAGGGGCGTCGGCTGGAGGAGGCCTGCCTGCTGGTGCGCAGCTGGGCGCTGTCGGTCCCGCTGCAGCTGGCGCTGCTGCGCGAGGGCATCCCGTTTCGGCTGGTGCGCGAGGATCGCTTCGTATTTCGCCTGCCGCTGGTGCAGGCGCTGGCCGGCTACCTGATGCTGGCGCGCGATAGAAGCCTGCTGCGCGACCCCGGCCAGCTGCTGTCGCTGCTGGCCCAGCCCACGCCCTTCGTCGCTCGCGACCGGCTGGCCGCCCTGGCGGCGCGGCTGGCCGATACCCAGCGCTGGCCTGTCCCGCAGGATCCGCTGCTGGGAGGCATCAAGCCGTTCCAGCGCCGCACCCTGAAGAAACGCTGGGAGCTGCTGTGCGAGCTGCCCAGCAAGTCGGCGCTGCCGCCGGCGCGGCTGCTTGAGCTGATCATCGAGCGCGTCGACGCCGAGAAAGTCCTCAGGCGCGCGGCGGCGCGGCGCGACAAGGGCGAAGAGGACGTGCGGCTGCTCGATGTGCTGGTGGAGCAGGCCGGCGAAGTGGCGAGTCTCGATGACTTCATCGAGCTGCTGCGCCGCCCGGTGGAGAGCAGCGAGCGCGGCGTGCTGATCACCACCGTGCACGGCGCCAAGGGCCTGGAGTGGCCGCTGGTGGTGCTGGCCGGCGTCAACGAGGAGGACTTTCCGCATTACACCCGCGACAACCCGCTGAGCCCTCCACGGCTGGAAGAGGAGCGCCGGCTATTCTACGTGGCGATCACCCGCGCCCGGGAGCGGCTGACGCTGCTCGATGACGGCGGCACCCATCGTCCCAGCCGCTTCCTGGCCGAAATGGCCTGGCAGGATAGCCAGGCCGTTGCCGAACGCCTGGCGGGCGAGGCGTTCAGCGAGCCGCTGACCGTGGCCAACCCGGCGCTGGTCAAGCGCTATCTGGCGGCGCTGGGCGTGCATGGTCTGCCGCTGGTTGCCGCCGCCGCGCCGGCGGTGCATGAGCCGGCCGGCGGCTATCCTGACGGCGAGCGCGGCAGCTATCAAGTGGGGCAGCGGCTGACGCATGCGGTGTTTGGCCAGGGGGAAATCACCGTGATCGAGGGTAATCCCGCCAACCCGGTGCTGGAAGTGGCCTTTCACAGCAGCGGCACGCGCCGCCTGGTGGCGAATCTAGCCCCTATTTCACTCCAATAAATTCAATCCAGCGAGGAGACTCACCATGCTGAATCCGCTGATCGATGCCGCGACGTTGAAAAACGCGCTGGAGGGCAGCCGCCCGCCGCTGGTGCTGGACTGCCGCGCGCGCCTCGGTGACGTCGATGCCGGCGCTGAGCTGTGGCGGCAAGGGCACCTGCCCGGCAGCCAGCACCTGGACCTCGACCGCGATCTGGCGGCGCCGCCGGGGGAGGGCGGGCGCCATCCGCTGCCCGAGCCGCACGTCTTCGCTGCGACGCTGCGCCGGTTCGGCGTCACTCCCGATCGCCCCGTGGTGGTCTACGACGACATGGGCGGGCAGCTGGCGGCCGCGCGGGCCTGGTGGATGCTGGCCTGCTGGGCCGGCCACCCGAACGTGCGCCTGCTCGACGGCGGCCTGGACGCCTGGCAGGGGGCGGGCGGCGCGCTGACCCAGAGCGCGCAGGCAGCGGACGAGCGCACTCAACCGGCGCCGTCCGAGTGGGCGCCGAACTTCGACGCTGGCGTGATCGCCGACGTCGACGAGGTGCGCGCGGGCTCTGCGCTCAAGCTTGACGCGCGAAGCCGCGAGCGCTTTCGCGGCGAGAGCGAGCCGGTGGACCCGGTGGCGGGGCATATCCCCGGCGCGAGGTGTCGTCCCGGCAGCGAAAACCTCGACGGCGGACGCTTCAAGCGCGCCGACGTTTTAGCCCGGGAGCTGCCCGAGGCCGATGCGGTCATCGCCTACTGCGGTTCCGGGGTGGCCGCCTGCCAGACCATCGTAGCCTACGGCGTCGCCGGCAGGCCGCTGCCGCGGCTCTATGTCGGCTCGTGGAGCGACTGGATTCGTGATGCGTCGCGGCCCGTGGCGACCGGCGATTAAGCCAAAAGTGCGGCTCAAGGGTATCGCCAGCTGCGTTGAGGGCAGGGATGACGAAGCGGGGCGTTAACTATTAATTCGGCAATCAAATAGGTCATCCTGACCTCTTTGATTATCGCCAGCGCAACACTGGCGCAGATGTATGAATCTGCTGGTGCTGCGCTGACTCGCGCCGGTCTTTCGACCGGCGGCGGTACATCCTTGTACCGCTATTAACCCGGCATGAATACTTGCCGGGTTAATAGCTGGCAAGCGAGATGTGGCTGAGTCCTTCGATCAGCCACTGAAATCCCAAACTTGCCGCTATCAGCAGCGCCAGGGTGACCAGCAGTGCGACCCGGGACCAGCCGCCGAGCACGTGCACTTCCCCTGGCGGCGCCTTGAACATGGTCAGCGCGATGACGCGCAGGTAGTAATAAAGCGATACCAGCGTATTGACGGCGGCCACCGCCGCAAGCCAGGCGTAGCCCGCCTCGATGGTCACCTCGAAGAGCAGGAACTTGCCGAAGAAGCCCACCAGGGGCGGAATCCCCACCAGGGAGAGCAGCGCGATAATCAGCGCGGCAGTAGTCAACGGTTGGCGGCGGGCCATACCGTGGTAATGCGCGAAATCCGTGCGCCCGCGCAGGTGGGTCACCACCGCAAAAGCCAAGAGATTGGCCAGGGCGTAGGCGGCGAGAAAGGCCAGCAGCGCCGGCAGGGCGGCCACGCCGCTTCCCACCACGACGATGGCCATCAGCATATAGCCGGATTGAGATACCGACGACCAGCCCAGCAGCCGCCGCAGGTCCGTCTGTTTGAGCGCCGCCAGGTTGCCCAGGGTCATGGTGGCCACGGAAATCAGCGCGATGATCGCCGGCCACGCCAGGTCTTGCGGCAGCAGCGTCACCAAGCGCGCCAGGGCCACCGCCGCGCCGATCTTCGGCGCCACGGTGAGAAAGGCCGCGATGGGCGCCGGGGCGCCCTGGGCCACGTCCGGCATCCAGGCGTGGGCCGGCGCCGCGCCGAGCTTGTAGGTCAGCCCCAGCACAATGCAGGCCACCGCCACGCTTAGCGCGATCGGATCCGTGCCGGCCTGGAAGACGTCCGCGGCCACGGCATAGTCCGTATCTCCCACCAGCCCGAACAGAATCACCACGCCGATCACCAGCAGGGCATTGGCCAGGGCGCCGATCAGGAAGTACTTCATCGCCGCTTCCAGGGCCGGCGGGAAACCGCGATGGTAGGCCGCCAGCGGATAGCTCGCCGCGGAGGAGAGGAGCACCCCCAGTACCAGCTCCATGGCGTCATTGGCCGAGGCCATCATGATCATGCCCAGCAGCGAGAACAGACAGAGCGCGTAATACTCGGCGTGACGCCGGTCGCTGCGCATCCAGTCCGGCGACAGCGCCACCACCACCGCGCCGCTGAACAGGATCAGCAGCTTGGCGGCGATGGCCACGCCGTCCAGTGCCCAGACGCCAGAAAAGGTCAGCCTGGAGGGCGTATCCCATTGCAAGACGCTGAACCAGGCCGCTAGCGCCAGCGCGGCCAGCGCCAGCGCCGCTGACCACCTCTGCAAGCGCTGGGGCGTAAAGGCAGCGAACAGCACGATGACCACGGCCCCCAGCAGCAGAACGATTTCCGGCAGCAGATCACCGATCGGCATCAGCGGCCTCCGATCAACAGGGCGCTGGCGCTATCGATCACCTCAAGCAGGAAGCGCGGATAGACGCCGATGATCACGATGCCCAGCCCCAGGGCGCCCAGCACTGTCGCCTCGACCCAATTCAGCTCGGTGAACTGGCCGAGATGGGCCGGCAGGCGGCCGAAGAACAGCCGACGCAGCAGATCCAGGAAGAGCCCGGCGGTGATCAGGATCCCCAGCACCGCAAGAATCGCCAGCCAAGGGTAGACGGCGAAGGTGCCGGCAAAGATCTGAAATTCCGCCACGAAGCCGGCCAGCCCCGGCATCCCCAGGCTGGCAAAAGCCGCCAGCACCGTCAGGCCGGCCAGCAGCGGCGCCCGCTGGGCCAGGCCGCCATAATGGTCCAGGTCGTATTCGCCGGTGCGCTGCCAGAAGCTGCCGCAGATCAGAAACAGCGCCCCGGTGATCAGGCCGTGGGCGACCATTTCCACCGTGGCCCCGGTCAGCGCCAGCTGCTTCGCCATCAGGTTATCGCTGACGCTCGCCGCCACGGCGATGCCCAGTACCGTGTAGCCCATGTGATTGATCGAGGTGTAGGCGATGCGCCGCTTGAGGTTGCGCTGGCCCAGCGCCACTAGGGCGCCGTAGAGAATCGCCACCAGGGCGATGATGCCGACCACCAGAGCGTAGCGCTGGAAGGTATCCGGCAGCATGGCCAGCGGAAGGCGCACCATGCCGTAAGTGCCCATCTTGAGCAGCACGCCGGCGAGAATCGCCGAGGCCGGACCCGGGGCGTCCACATGGGCCTGGGGCAGCCAGGTATGCAGCGGCACTAGCGGCGTCTTGATCGCCAGCCCCAGCATCAGGCCGAGAAACACCAGCCCCGCGTAGAGGCCGCCCCCGGCCAGGGGCTGCTGCTCGATGATCAGGCGCATATCGAAGCTTGGTGAATCGAGCGACAGATAAAGCCCGATGATCGCCAGCAGCATGGCCAGGGAGCCGGCGAAAGTGAACAGGAAGAAGGTCAGGGCGGAGAGCTGCGGCTTGCCGTGGCCCCAGCGCCCGATCAGGAAATACATGCCCACCAGGCTGAGATCGAAGAAGACGTAGAACAGCAGCAGATCCAGCACCAGGAACACCGCCAGGGAGGTCGCCATCAGAAACAGCATCCAGGCGTAGTATTGGCGGGGCTCGTCCTTGGTATCCACCGGGTAGGCGATGGAGGCCAGGAACACCAGGGCGCTCATGGTTGCCACTGCCAGGGCGATGCCGTCCACCCCGACCCGATAGCCCACGCCGATGGAGGGCACCCAGGGCAGGTCCAGCACGTGCTGGAAAAGCGGCCCGCCGGAGTCGAAGCCCAGCCAGGCCCAGACCAGCAGGGCCAGGGAAAGCACGGCGAAGATGCTAGCGAGGATTCTGGCGCCGCTTTCGCTTCGGCGCGGCAGGAGCGCCAGCAGCAGCGCACCGAACAGGGGCAATCCCCAGGCCAAGGTCAGAAGCATGCGTTATCTCCCTGTGGATCGTGTTTATAAAACGGCGCTCAACAGCAAAATGAGCAGCAGGACGGCAAAGCCGACGGCGATGCCCGCGTAGTAGTGATGAGTCTGGCCGCTCTGGGACCGGCGCGCCCACCGGCCTCCGCGCCGGGTCATCCCGGTCAAGGAGTCGGGCAGCCGCCAGGACAGGGCTTCGCCGGCGGTGGCGCTGAAGCGCGCCATCCAGGTCGCCGAGCGGGCGCTGCCGCGCAGGCTGACGTCAACAGCCTTGTCGTCGCCACGCGCCAGCCCCAGGGCGGCGCGTCTCGCCCGCGCCGCCAGGGCGCGGGTGGCCGCCTCCAGCACCCGGGCGTCGAAACGCGCCAGGCGGTCGGCGAGTCTCGCCACGGCATCGCCGCTACCACGAGTCAGGGGCACCAGCTCCCACCAGCGGGCCGCGGACCGCGCCCAGTCCCGCTCCATCCAGGCCGCGCCGCGCCGTACCAGGGCAGCCCCCAGGAGGATGCCCAGCGCTACCAGTGCCAGGGACAGGACGAGCAGCCACAGGTGGCTGTCCACCTGCGGCAGCCCCAGGCCCCACTGGAGCCAGAACTGGGCCGCTGGCCACCACGCAAGCGAAAGCAGAAGGGTCACCGCGGCCAATAGCGCCACCGCCAGCCGCTCGCCCCAGCGGATCCTGGGCGGCCCCAGCTGACGCCGGCTGGAGCGGCCGAACATGGCAAGCTGGAAACGACTGGCGTAGACCGCGCTCAGTCCGCCGGCCAGGGCGACGCCCAGGGCGAGCCACAGAGATTTCTCATAAGCCACGGAGACGATCTGCTCCTTGGTCCAGCCCGCGCCCAGGGGCGCGAGCCCCGCCAGGGCCAGGGCAAGGATGGCGCTGAGCCAGGCGATGCTCGGCAGCTGTGCCCCCAGACGCATCTCCGCGAGACGGTAACTCCCCGTCTGGCGCTCGGCGATCCCGGTCACCAGGAACAGCCCCGCCTTGAAGAAGCCGTGGGCCAGGAAGTGCAGCAGCGCCACTTCCGGATAGCCAGTCCCCACCGCGACCCACATCAGCCCGTACTGGGCGGAGGTGGACGCCGCCAGCAGCTTCTTGGCGTGCCCCTGCACGATGCCCACGACGCCCCCGGCCAGGGCGGTGATCAGCCCGATGGCGACAATTGCCGGCATCAGCCAGGCCACCTCCACGAGCAGCGGCTGCACCCGCGCCAGCAGATAAAAGCCCGCCGCCACCAGGGTCGCGGCATGCAGCAGCGCCGACACCGGCACCGGGCCGGACATGGCGGCGAACAGCCAGGCGGAGAACGGCACCTGGGCGGACTTGGCCACCGCCGCCAGCAGCATGCCCGCCGCCGCCACCTGCATCGGGCCGCTGTCCAGATCGGGAAGCGCCTGGTAACCAAAGCCGCCGCCGCCGGCAAATACCGCCGCCGCGGCGATATAGAGCCCCAGATCGCCGAAGCGGGTGACGATAAAGGCCTGGATGGCGTCCCTGGGTGCGCTCGCGTCCTGCCAGCGGTGGGAAATCAGCGCCCAGGAGCAGGCGCCGATCAGCTCCCAGCCCACCAGCAGGGTCAGCAGATCCTCGGCCAGCACCAGTAGCTCCATGGCGCCGACAAAGGCGGTCATGATCGCCAGCAAGCGCCCCAGCGGCGGGCGCTCGTGAAAGCCCGCGAACAGCAAGATGGGCAGCGCGATCAGCGGCACCGCCAGGGCCACGCTGCGGCTCAGCGGCGTCAGCCCCAGCTGCAGCACCAGCGCCGAGCTGATCGCGTAGCTCCCCCGCCAGTCGCCGGCGATCGCTACGGCGACGAGACCCGATGCCGCCGCCACGACAAGCAAGGCCAGCAGCGTCACCCGGACGCGCCCGCCGCGCCGCCCGCTGACATAGACCAGCGGCGCGGCGAGAATCGGCAGGAGTGGCACTGTCCATAGCAGCATAAGTTAGCCTTAGCGCTTACTTTTCGTTTAACCAGCGAGTTACGGTATGAATACCAGGACAGCAGCAGACCGGTGGGTCGGCCTCGGGAGAAGGTCTTTTGCCATGGATGGCAAAAGTAGCGCCCAGGGACGGGTTTACAGCGCCTTCGTACGAGGCCGACCTACCGGAAGCCTGCCTTACCCACACCTTGCAGAATCAATGCTTGAGATCCGCAATAGCCTCCGTGGTATCCGCCTGCTTGCCGCGATATACCGCCACCACCAGCGCAAAGCCCACCGCCATCTCGATGGCCATCACCGCCATGGCGACGATGGTCAGGAGCTGCCCTTGCGGCGCGCCGGCGGCGCTCAGCGCCCAGAAGCCCACCGCGGCGAGCATCGCGCCGTTGATGATCAGCTCGAGCCCCATCATCAGCATCACGAAGGACTGCTGGGAAAGCGCGCCGTAGATACCAATACCGATCAACGCCGCCGCAAGCAGCAGTACCGTAGTCAATGTCATTTTTACCTCCTTGCGTTTCATGCAGTCGCGGTAACACGTCGAGGAGCGCCGGGGACAGGTCGAAGAGGGGGTCCTGCGCCATGGATGGCGCAGGTAGCGTCCAAGGATGGATTCATAGCGCCCCCCTCGTAGACCTGTTGCCGGATCAGCTCCGAGCGGCAAGGCCAACTGCAATAGCCCTGCTCCGCGCTCCGTTTCGGTCAATGGCAATGGTGATGTCCACCGCCTGCTTCGTCGTCCTCTTGCGGCATTCCCGCAGGATCGCCGCCGGGCTCGAGTCCCGGCGGCATCGAGCCCTCCTGGGCGGAGCCGAAGCGCCCGCGCTGGCCCGACAGCACCACCACGCCGATCATGGTGGCCAGCAGCACCACCCCGGCGGATTCGAAGATCAGCATGGAATCGCCGAGCAGCTCGTGGCCCAGGGACGACACCGGTTCCAGGCCCTCCGGCAGCGGCCGGTCGGGAAAGGTGGCCAGCAGCGCCATGGCGCCCAGTATCACGAAGCTGGCAATACCCGCGCCGATGGAGAGCCGGTGCTGGTGCACCATCATCATCGGGTTGAGCCCCGCCGGATTCATCATGAACATCACCATGAACAGCGCCATGACCATCATCTCGACGCCCATCATGAAAAACATCGCCACCCCCAGATACATCGCGGAGAGCAGCAGCATGATCGCGCCCACGGCGATAAAGGAGAGCAGCAGGAAGAAGGAGGCGCGTACCATGGAGTCGGTGCGAAACACCCGCCAGCCGGTGTAGACCGCGAACAGCGCCAGCAGGATAAAGACGATATCCACGAAGAGAGAGGTGTTCATAACAGCGCCTCCGCTCCGGCCCAGATCAGATCGACGAAGGCAAGCGGCAGCAGCACCGTCCACATCAGGCTGACACAGCGCTCCGGGGTGATGCGCGCGAAGGCGCGGCTAAGCCAGGCCAGAAGCGCCAGCACCGCCAGCATCTTGAGCGCCACCCACAGCGGCCCGGGCAGCCAGGGCCCCAGCCAGCCGCCGAGAAAGGCGGTGGTGGCGATGCCGCTGAAGGCCACCAGCATGGCGCTGCGGGCAAGCTCCCAGACCAGCCGCTGGGGGCCGGAGACGTCCGCGCTGGTACCGCCGGCCAGGTCCGTGGAATCCGCCAGGTTAAAGGGGCCGCGAAAGGTGAGGGCAAGCCCGACGATGAGAAACAGCGGCAGGCCCAGGGGCTGGCGCAGCACGTTCCAGAGTTCCTGCTGAGACGCCACCACCTGGGTCAACGCCAGGGACTCCGCGGGAAGCGCCACGCCGATCAGCACGAACATGCTGATCAGGATGTAGGAAAGCCCCAGGGCCACGTAGCGGTAGGCGCCGATCAAGGTGAGAAGCGTATTGGCGGACCAGCCCTGCAGGAAGATCACCACCGTGGCCAGCGCCTCGACGCTGCCCCACAGCACCAGGCTGGTGGCGATATCCGTGGCCACCCACTCCCGGGACCAGGGCACCAGGGCCAGGCCGATAGCGGCCAGAGATAAATAGAGCGCCGGCGCCAGTCGCCAGGCCCACCAATCCGGCGCCTCCGTCATATTGGTTTGCTGGGTTAGCAGCCAGGCGCCACGGCTCAGGGGCGAGATCCAGACGCTTTGCGCCTGAGCCAGGCCGAAGGAGCGCGCCGCCAGGCCGTCCAGCACCGCAAGCCAATAGGGGCCGAGCACCAGGGCGGCGAACACCAGCAGCAGGGGCCAGATCAGCTGATCGAGAATCATGGTCGAGGCCATTGGGAGACCCCCGCCAGATCGAGGCTGGCAACGGTGGCCAGGGCCTCGCCCCATTCAAGCCCCGGCAGCAGCTCTTCCAGCAGGGCGCTGGCGTCGCCCGGCAGCTCTTCATTGCGCCAGGGGCCGCGCGGGGTTTCCAGCGCCTCGAGATTGGCGGTAACGGCGTCGTCCTGCTGCGCCTGGGCGGCAAGCCGAAGGGACTGGGCGATTTCCGCCAGCCGCTGATGCCAGCGGGCCCGGGTATCGCCTTTCCGCTGGCTGATCACGGAGAAATCCAGGCGACGGTAGCCCTCGTCATCGAGGCGCGCGTCCCGGTCGATGCCCGCGGCGCGGGCGGCGAAGCCGCCCAGGGTCTCGGCGTGCTTTTCGCCGAGGGTTCCGCACGCCGGCAGGTGCAGGGCGAAAAAGCCCCGACGCTTCATCCGCCCTGCGAGCGCCCTGAAGCGCTTTTCCAGCGCGCCGATTGCTTCCGGCTCGCAGGACTGCGCCAGGCCCAGCGCATCAAGCGCCAGGTCTTCAAGCCCGGCGAGGTGCAGGGCATGAAAGAGCGCGCGCAGATGGTGGCGTGCCCGCTCCAATTCCAGCCGAGCAATGGGAACGGCTCGTTCGCGAGCCTCAAAGAATACTGGCGCCAAGGGGCGCGGAAAGGGCGGCGACTTAACGGAGAGCTGCTGGACGATATCCCCTTGCAGGGTCACCTCGGCGGCAAGACCCGCCGGCCACAGGGGAAAGAACGGCCCCAGGCGGAAGGTCAGGATATCCAGGGCCAGGCCGTCGCGCAGGTCGTCGGTGGGCGGCATGGCCATGGGCCGCCCGTAAGGCACGCCGCCCATCATGCCTTCCCCGCCGCGGCCGTCGTCACCCAGGCCCTGCCAGGGGTTGGGCGGCGCGTCTGGCAGCAGCCGGGGAGAAACGCCAAGTTCACCGCCTAGCGCGTTGCGATGGGCATCGACCAGGGCGTCCGGCAGCGCGTCCAGGGAATCTACCCGCGTTGTATCGGCCTGCTGCAGCTCCAGCAGCGGCTCGCTCTGGTACCAGAGCGTGGTAAAGGGCGCGGGAAGCTGATCGTGAACCCGGCGCAGGGGCTCCTGCATCTCCGGCGGCATCCCACCGGCCACCAGCAGCAGCGAGGCGTGACGCGGCGAATCCACCAGCCTGATGCGCGGATTCAAGGCCAGCCGATAAAGCGCCTCCTCCCCGCGCATCCCCAGGGCGGGAAAAACCGTCGCCGGGCCGCGAGCCGCTAAACGGCTGAGCCAGCTTATTATTGCCACTTGAACACCCCTTCCCGCCAGCCGTAGAGGATGCCCACGGAGAGGATGGCCAGGAACATGCCCATTTCCATCACCGCCACCAGGCCCTTCTGCACGTAGACCACCGCCCAGGGGTACATGAACATCATCTCCATCTCGAAGGCGATGAGCAGCAGCGCCATGGGGTAGTAGCGGACGTGATAGCGGCTCCAGGCGTGGGTGTCGGGCAGGCCGCCGCCGAGAAAGGGCGCGCGCTGCGGATAGGTGGGCATGGCCTGACGGCGGCTCGGCCACCACTGCAGCAGTAGGCCGGCGCCGAGGCTGATAAGCAGGATAAGCAGAAGCGCGAGCAGATTCATGGTCACCTTGTTGGGTGGATGAGTCGTCCTTGCGGTGCTGTCCTCTAGCTCTAATACGGTTCAGCCTAGCAAAGAAATGCAGCCAGAGCGTCGCTGACTGCATGACTGCTTGCTGACTCTTGATGGTGGCCTGGCGCGCGCTATTTGAAGAGGTATGAAAAAAGCTCGATCTCTGCTGGGCCGAGCTTGTCTCACTTAACTTGCACA
The DNA here is from genome assembly GCA_035459605.1 of Halomonas sp. Lineage (GTDB taxonomy): Bacteria > Pseudomonadota > Gammaproteobacteria > Pseudomonadales > Halomonadaceae > Halomonas. The sequence goes on from DATHXP010000095.1 coordinate 17,974, forward strand.
GTTACTCGTCTTGACCTTGCGTGTCATCGTCGCCGCTGGTAGTGGGGGGCTGAGTGGGGCTTGAAGCGTCAGATTTGCTACTGCTGCTACTCTGGTTTTTATTGCCTTGGGCCTCGGGGTGGCTTTGGCGCTTCGGACGATTCTGATCGCTGTAGCCCTGTTGAAGGCCCTGACTATAGCCCCGCTGGAAGCCTTGCAGCAGACCTTCCCGGATGCCTTCCTCCTTGCCCTCCATATAACCCTGTAGATAGATGTATTGGAAAAGCTGCGACGAGTCGTCCTGCTGTTGATAGCCTCGGCCGCTACTCCTTGGCTGGTCGGGTCTGCGGTGCCATTGTTCTTGCAAAGGATCTTGCGGACCATCGCCTCGGCGGTCCATCCAGGGAGCGTTTCGGTCATTTGGCCGTGATCGATCCGGCGAGCCGTAATCAAAGCGCCCTCTGTCGCCGCTATAACGATCAGGCTGATAAGGTTGATTATGGTCTTGGCGCTGACGGTCCCGATAGTCACGGTTACGCCATCGCTGATAGTCGCCGGCCTCAAGCTCCAAGTGCAACGCTATTGAGAGGCGCCTGGACCGGCGACGGCCAGGAACAGAGTCTGCACCGCGATGTCGCCCTGGGCGCTGCTCATGGCGAGCTCCGGCCGGCTTGCGCTCGGTTCAGCGCTTTTCACAAGAAGCGCTTGACCCAATCGCCTACGTCATCGCCGCTGCCCATGGTGGGGTCGATCAGGCCGTCGATCATGAAGGTGGGCGATCCGTGGATGCCGTTCTGGCGCGCGTACTTGGCGTGTCGCCTGGTCACGCTATCGAGGTCCGGGATCTCGAAGGCCGAGGTGAGGGCAAGGCCGCTGTAGTCTTCCAGGCGCTTGAGAATATCGTCGGGCGTGGCGCGACGATTGGCGCCGGAGCAGTGGTTGTCGAAGACGAAGTCGTCACGGTGTTCGGCGACGGCGGCCATGACCTGCTTGGCGCTGGCCTTGCCGTCTTCGAGCGTGGAAGCGGCGATAATCGCGCGGATAACGACAGCGGAATACAGGTGCCAGGGCTGAGAGTGCAGCCAGATCTGCACGCGCACGCTGGTTTCTCCCGCCTGAGCGAGAAAGGCATCCAGCTTGTTAAAGGTCTTTGCCGAAAACGGGCAGGTCGGCTCCAGAAACACTTCCAGCAGCGACGGACCCTGACCCCAGATGAGCGGGGCCGCATGCCAATGTGCAGCCATGGTGGAACTCCTTTGCTGTGTCAGGTCGGCGCGGGATGTACGCGCAGGCCCTGCGTCCAGCCTAGCATAGGAGCGGGGGCTCAGACTTGTGCTCCGGCGCTCTTCACGCCTGCCCCCAGCGCTACGCTGGGGGCAGGCCTGACGCTGCGGGTGATCGCGGCGGGTTTACATATTGGGATAGTTCGGCCCGCCGCCGCCCTCCGGGGCGACCCAGGTAATATTCTGGGCCGGGTCCTTGATGTCGCAGGTCTTGCAGTGCACGCAGTTCTGGAAGTTGATCTGGAACTGCGGCTTGCCGTCATCGTCTTCGACGACCTCATAGACCCCCGCCGGGCAGTAGCGTTGGGCCGGCTCGGCGTATTTCGGCAGGTTGTCGCGGATCGGTATGGCCGGATCCTCGAGCTTGAGGTGGCAGGGCTGATCCTCCTCGTGGTTGGTGTTGGAGAGATACACCGAGGAGAGCTTGTCGAAGGACAGCTTGCCGTCGGGCTTGGGGTAGTCGATCTTGTCGAACTCGGCCGCCGGCTTCAGCGCCGCGTAGTCCGGGGTGGTGTCGTGGATGTTGGGCAGCTTGCCGCCGCCAAGCAGCTGGTCGAGGAAGTTATAGGCGCCGCCGACCACGGTGCCGTACTTGTGGAGCGCCGGGCCGAAGCTGACGCTCTCCTTGAGCTCGGTGTAGGCCCAGCTCTGCTCCCACTGCTCGGTGAAGGCGGTCAGCTCCTGGCCGCCCTCGTCGCCTGCGGCCAGGGCGTCGAATACCGCTTCGGCGGCGACCATGCCGGACTTCATCGCCGTGTGGAGCCCCTTGATCTTGGCGAAGTTCAGGGTGCCGGCGTTGCAGCCGATCAGCAGGCCGCCGGGAAAGGTCATCTTGGGCAGGCAGTTGAGGCCGCCCTTGGTGAGCGCGCGCGCGCCGTAGGCGACCCGCTTGCCGCCCTCGAGGTGCTTGGCCAGCACCGGGTGGTGCTTCATGCGCTGGAATTCATCGAATGGCGACAGCCAGGGGTTCTGGTAGGAGAGGTCCACGATCAGCCCGACCATGACCTGGCTATTCTCGCCGTGATAGAGGAACCAGCCGCCGGGGGTGTGCTTGTCGAGCGGCCAGCCCGACCCGTGCAGGATCAGGCCGGGCTCGTGCTTGTCGGCGGGGATGTCCCACAGCTCCTTGAGGCCGATGCCGTAGTGCTGCGGGTCGCTGTTCTTGTCCAGTGCGAAACGCTCGATCAGGCGCTTGCCCAGATGGCCGCGCGAGCCTTCGGAGAACAGCGTGTACTTGGCGCGCAGC